>JAJRBK010000093.1 GCA_028679495.1 Methanobacteriota archaeon | reverse complement strand
GTCGACAAAGGCTATCGGCTCTAACCCCATTGCATAAAGATCATTAACGTTCATTGCTATGCAATCGATTCCAATGGTACGCCAGTTTCCGACTTCGGTCGCAACGAGAACCTTTGACCCTACGCCGTCGGTAGTGATACCTAGAATAAAATCACCCATGTCTAACAGCCCCGCGTAAGCGCCTTCGGCGGTTATCGGGGCGCCACGCGCTTTTTTTTGGGCTTTAAAATGCTTCTTCAGGGCCTTAATTGCCCTCTCTTCAGCGAGGATGTCGACGCCAGATTCAGCATACGTTTGAGGATGTTTTGGACTCATAAACGACCTACGACTCTCGAAACTCGCTAGTGCAGCAGCCTCTGTTACGGCTACAACCAGCAACGATATCGGGAACGATGTTGTAGCTAGGCCTGCGCTCGGTTAGAAGCATAAGGGCTTTTACCTTAAAAAGAGATCGTTCATAGCGTGCCGCGAGCTGTGTAAATTAAACGCTAACGGCGCTTTTTCCGGCTGTCGGAGCCTGCAAGCGAAAATTCTTCGTGGAGGTTCTCCACAGCGCGGCGCACGGAATCTCGCTTCAAAACGAATGAGACGTTGTGTTCGGTGGATCCTTGGCTGATCATGATGACACTGACATTTATGCGTCCAATACAGCCAAAGATCCTGCCTGCTATGCCAGGCGTTCCCGCCATGCGAGAACCCACGACGGCTATCGCGCTGACGTCCTCATCGCACGAGATCTCTTTGATGATGTTGGCATCAAATTCTCGCTTGAGTTCGTGAAGAGCGTTTAACGCTCTGCTCAGGTGCTCTTCTTCTACAAGAAACGATATGTTTGCTTCACTCGATCCTTGGCTAATCATAATAATGTTGACTCCTGCATTTGCGAGAGTCGAAAACACGTGAGCTGCGACGCCAATGGTTCCTGCCATTCCCGCGCCCGAAAGCGTTATGAGCGCGACGTTGTCGATCGCGGTGACCGCTTTGACGAGACTCTGATCCTTGGTTACGGCTTCGACGATGAGCGTGCTCGCTCCGTCTGGATTAAAGGTATTCTTAACGCGCACCGGGATCCCTTTGGTGACGGCAGGTTCTATCGTTTTAGGGTGGATGACCTTCGCTCCAAAATACGAAATCTCCATCGCCTCGACATAGGAGATCTCCGGCAGGGTCCGCGCGTTCGGAACGAGCTTGGGGTCCGCCGTCATGATGCCGTCGACGTCAGTCCAGATCCAAATCTCGTCCACATCGACCGCACTGCCTATGATCGACGCGGTGTAATCAGAACCGCCTCTTCCGAGAGTTGTTATGATGTTGTGTATGTTGTAAGCGATGAAACCGGTGATAACAGGGACGATGCCGACCTTGAGCAGCGGAACGAGGCGCTCGTGCACGCGTCGTTCGGTTATCTCTGTCGGGCGTGCGCCACGGTGCTTACTGTCGGTGATGATGCCCGCTTCGCCGCCCGTCAAGAAGACTGACTGAATTTTGAGCGATTTCAGAGCGCCTGAGATCATTGGGGCAGACAGCCGCTCGCCAAAAGAGGAGATGTAGTCGTAAGACCTGTCCGTAAGCTCACCGAGATGATATATACCGGTGAGGGCGTTTTTGAGCTCTTCAAGCCTCGTTTCAACCTCTGATATGACCTCAGTCACAGTCATCTCGTCTTCGATCGCGGCGTAAGCCGCATCGATGTGTCTCTTGCCTATAGCGTCAACGAACTCTGAGACTTCGGCAACTTCGGCGTATTCGCCGGTCAGGCGTTCAGCTATGGTCTGAAGCTCGTCTGTCAAGCCGGACATTGCCGAAACGACCACTGCTATCTCATTTCCTTGTTCGTAGTAACTTCGTACGAGCTCTGCAACTTGCTTTATTCGGTCGCCGTTTCCGACGGAAGTGCCGCCGAATTTCATCACGTAGCGCATCTTATCTCTGTCCCGTAAGGTGCATTTTTAGCTAGTTTATCCCGATTGATGGTATTAAAGTCTTCTCACGGGAGCTCACAGGTTTGCTGCTCCGGCAAGGGACCGTAACGGCAGAAGCAGCCTAGGACTTGTTGTATGTTATGTAGTGCCTGAACCTCAGTGTGCGTGCTGCATGGTCCCAGCAACTGCAAATCTGGAGCGATGCCTTAAATCTTTAAAACAAGCGAAAAACGAAGAAAATGACGAAAATGGCGGCCAAAAAAGGCACGGTCGCTATCGCGATGTATTGTGGAACTCCCCAGTCCAGCACCTTTCTCCCGTCGAGGGGCCCGATCGGCAGCAAGTTAAAGGCGGAGAGCCAGACGTTGATGGCAAAACCGTACCACCCGATGGAGCTAAGAAAGCCTCCTAACGGCGTTAGCAGCAGATAGATCCCGCCTAGGCCTAAATTCAGAAGTGGCCCAGCGGCGGAGATGATCCCGTTCTGTCGTTTTGTAATCGTCGGCCCGTAGATCATCGTAGCACCTGGGGCCGCGAACACGATATGAGTCACGTAGGCAAACAGGACGGACAGCGCGAGCGTGGCGTAGTTGGCCCTAAATTCGGACCAGAAACCGAAACGTTGAGCCGTCAGCTTGTGAAGTAGCTCGTGCAAGACGAAACCGGAGCCGACTACGAGCAGCGGTATGCTCAGTGTCAAGGCGACGTACCCGACGGACACGCTAGAAAAGTCAGGCCTGCTGAATGCTAGATAAAATGCTAATGACACGCCCAACCAAGCGACTAGGAGATCTGTTACCTCTTTCGTACTTGTTGCGTGTCGGAGCATATCTTATACCATCCCGGTGATATGTGAGAACGCCGTTTCCAGCAAGTGGTACGGGTTGACCCCTGTCATAGGGAATATCACAAGCAGAGCGATAAACGTCGCCAGCGAGCTTCCCACGTTGACGGCC
>JAJRBK010000246.1 GCA_028679495.1 Methanobacteriota archaeon | reverse complement strand
GCCAGTTCTGGCTGCGCCGCTTTCGCTCCCAAGCGGCGGCCTTGTGCGCCGCGCTGGCGGCTTTGACCCGCCCGGCTGCCGCGCCCGGTTTCCTGGAACGCGCGCTGTCGATGCTGGAATCCGCCGGCTGGATCGCCGCGCACCGCTTCCTGTTCGCCGAACTTCGCCAGCACCTGCTCGGCTGGCCGCCGTCGCTCGCTCCCGACGGCCGCCGCGTCGCACTCCGGCCCGCCGCCGCACCCGCTGGAACCTCCCCACACACCATTTGTCTGGCAGTTCCGGGCCGTTGACCCTATGCTTGCACTCATGGACGACAAAGCCGAAAAAACCGCCCTGTTCCGTTACGGACTCATCGCCCCGCTGGTGCTGGAAACGCTTCCGCGCGGCGAGTTGACGCGGCGCGCCCAGCAGATCGCCGCGCGCCTCTACGACATCCCCTGCTCCACACGCCGCCAGGTTTCGGTGGACACGCTGCTGGAGTGGACCCTGCGCTATCGGCGCAACGGACTCGCCGCGCTCACCCCCAAGCCGCGCCAGGACCGCGGGCAGATGCGCGCCATCACCGCCGAAACCGCCGCGCTCATCGAACGGCTCAAGCGCGAGAGCCCGTCTCGCACCGGCGCCGCTTTACTCCATCACCTGGCCCTGGAAAGCAAGGACCGCAACCAGCCGCCGGCCGGGCTGTCGCCCTCCACCCTGTATCGCTTCCCGCGCGCCCGCGGACTCACCGAACGCCAACTGCTGCGGGACCAAGCCGCCGCTTCTTCTCACAAGAAGTACGAAGCTCTGCACGCCAATCAGATCTGGCAGTCCGACCTGATGTTCGGTCCCTGGGTGGAGCGGCCCGGCGGCGGCAAGCGGCAAGTGTTCCTGCAAGCCACGCTGGACGACGCCAGCCGGCTCATTCCACACGGGCAGTTCTATCCCAACCAGGGCCTGGATGCCTTCCTGGACTGCTTGCGCCAAGCCGTTGCCGCACGCGGCCTGCCCACGCGGCTGTACATGGACAACGCCAAGATCTATCGCTCGCCGGGGCGCCCTCTGGGCCTAGCGCGCATCGCCGCCTCCATCGGCATCCTCATCGTGCATACCCCGCCGTATCAGCCCGAAGGCCGCGGCAAGATCGAGCGATTCTTCCGCTCGGTGCGCGAGCAGTTCCTGACTTCACTCGATCCCAAGGCGCTGCTGTCGCTGGAGCAGTTGAACGAGCGGTTCTGGCACTGGCTCGATACGGTCTATCATCGCCACGAGCACAGCGCGCTCGGCACTACGCCGCTGTTGCGCTGGCAACGGGACATCGAGCAGGTGCGGCAACTGCCGCCCGCCACCGACCTGCGCCGCCTCTTCTTTCATCGCGTGGACCGCCTGGTGCGCCGCGACTCCACGTTCCTGTTGCACGGCCAGTTCTTCGAAGCTCCGCCGCATCTGGCCGGTCAACGCATCGAAGTTCGTTTCGATCCGCTCGATCCAGCGCCAGTGGAGATCTATCACGGCGGCCAACTGGCCGGCGCGGCGCGTCTGGTGGACGCGGTCGTCAACGGGAGGACGTACCGCTAATGTGGGAATCTTTTTTCGGCTTCAAGAAGACGCCGTTCTCCGACCGCCCGGATCCCAAGCAGTTGTTCTCCTCCGCCGCCTGGCAGCAGGTCCACCAGCGCCTGGAGTTTCTCACGCAGCATCACGGCGTGGGGTTGCTCACCGGCGAAGTCGGCGCGGGCAAGTCCACGGCCGCGCGCGTCTTCACGGCGGCGCTCAACCCCAACCTCTATAAAATTCTCTACATCCACTTCTCTTCCGGCAGCGCGCTCGACCTGTTGCGCCAGATCGCTTTGACCCTGGACCTGCAACCGGCCCACTTTCGCGGCGACCTGGTGCGGCAGATCGCCGACGCCATCGTGCGGCTCAACCAGAGCAAGAAGCAGCACCCTCTGCTCATCTGCGATGAAGCGCACCTGCTCCCGCATCCGGCGCTGGAGCAACTGCCGCTGCTGTTGAACTTCGACATGGACTCCTCGCGCTATCTCACGCTGCTGCTCATCGGCCAGCCGCTGTTGCGCCGCACGCTGTCGCTGCAACTGCACGAAGCGCTGCGCCAACGCATCGGCACGCACTATCACCTGGAGGGACTCACGCGCGAGGAACTCGACGCCTACTTGGCGCAGCAACTCAAGGCGGCGGGTGTGACCGAGCCTCTGTTCGACGACACCCCGCGGCAGGGCCTGTATCAGGCCACCAAAGGCATTCCGCGGAAAGTCAACAAACTGGCGGCGACTGCCTTGCGCCTGGCGGCGCAACGCAAGGCGCCCCTCGTGGACGACGCGTTATTGCTGGACGCCGCCGGCGAGGCGTTCCTTTGAGCTGACCAGTTCGCCGCGAGCCATCGCGGCGCCGATTATCCGCCAGGGGTCGCGCCCCGGCCCAGAGGGCGCCCCGATGCCCAAGGCCGATGCGACGGGGCTGGCCCCGGAGAAATCGGCTGATCCAACCCCCGGCCCTTCACTGGCGCCGGGGGTGCTTCGTGGTTGGCCGCGTTGCGGCGGTATGCCCATTTCTATGGTGGAGTCTCGGAGCGGAGGCCTTGGGCCATCAAACGCGACGACCGCCCGAAGGGCGCTCCGAATTCTCCGGCTGGTGGTTGGCCGGCAACCTGGACGGGCGAGAAGTTGAGAAACCCGCCGGGGAATAGTTTGAGAATCTCAGGGGGAAAGATCGTGACCCGTTACAGATAAAGACTGCCTGTGCAGCAGGGCCCCTTCGCTCCGCGGGCATTACCCCGCTTCGCCGCTACTACGGACCCGGCCGCCGCCGTCTCGCCTTC
>JAJRBK010000092.1 GCA_028679495.1 Methanobacteriota archaeon | reverse complement strand
CTCTGCCTCGGCCTCTCCCTTTTCGTTCCACTTTTTATTGATGAAAACTTAATGATGCTTCGAAAGACGTTTTAGTCAATCCTCGCTCAACACCGCCTGTACCTTCGCCTTCGTCACATTTGGCACGATCGTCCTTGTATGTCCGTAACGTCCGCGATAGACCTTTCGCGTCGTAATAAGCCCAAGCATATCGAGTTCTGATATGAAGTTTGAGACCCTTACTTTTGTGAGCGCCTTGAGTTCCCGCTTCTCGCAGAGGTCTTTGTAGCTCATATACACAGCATTCGTATCCGTCTCTTTCATATTTTCAGACACAATAGCAAGAAGCACGAGCTTTTGATGAAGCGGGAGCGTCTTCGTGGCCTCAACAATCCGATCCATCTCTGAACGCTCTTGTGCTTCACGCACGTCCTTTTCAGTGACATGATCGCTTCCCTTTTCAACCGCAAGCTCACCGGCATATTCTAACAATGTCAACGCCTTCCGCGCATCACCGTGCTCTTGAGCAGCCAAGGCAGCACACAGAGGGATCACCTCGTCATCGATGACTCCCTCCCGGAACCCAATAACTGCCCTATCTTCGAGGATTTCCCGCAGCTGGAGAGCGTCATACGGTGGAAAGACGAACTCTTTATTCCCAAACGATGAGAGCGTGCGCGCGTCAATGCGTTCCTTGTAGGTAAGGTCGTTGGAAATCCCTAGGATGCTCACGTATCCTTCAGTGATGTCAAGGTTCTCTCGTGCACGAGAGAGGTTGTAGAGGATCCCGTCATCTTCGAGCTTATCCGCCTCGTCAAGAACAACGATGGCAATGCCGCCAAAGCTGTTAAGAATCTTCCACAGCTTATCGTAATACTCAGAGGTAGCAAGGCCTGTCCCTGGCACTTCGACCTCCGGCGCGATGACGTTGCAGATACGCTTGAGGATCTTTGTCGTCGTATTGATCTGCTTGCAATTCACAAAGGCCGACTTAACTGCAACCTGATTTTTCTTCACTTCCTGATCAAGTTCAAGCAGCACATACTTCGTGATCGCGGTCTTCCCTACGCCCGTTTTACCGTAAATAAACGCGTTATGCGGCTTATCACCTTTAAGAGAAGGAGCAAACACGGAGGCTATCTGTTTAACCTGTTTCTCACGACCGATGAGGTTATCAGGGACGTATTCAGGCGAAAGAGCGATACGCTTGTCGAAGATCTTATCCTCTATGATTTCGAAGAGGCTCATTTTTCCTCCACGAGGAATACGGTTCTTCTTATAAAAAAGTTGCACATATTAACACCCCCACCCCTCCGTTTTATGTGGAGATTCTAAAAAAGAGTCGGTAACCTGTAGAGTACTAACTAAAAAAGAGTCTCGTGTATAAACGGAAAGTGGATTACTTAAATCTATTGATTTGTATTTTTTATATTTAATATTTTTATAAAAATGAATTATCTTGGTCTTTTGAGTCTAACTTGCCTAAGGACCTTCTGCAACGTGATAATCTCCACATAAAACGAAGGGGTGGGAGGGATTTTATTAGCAGATTTACGATGTTAGCACGCAACTATATTCAAAACAGCTTAAGTAAGGGAGGTTTTAGTGACGGCTATCTGACCATCTTACAAGTCGAACCCTACATAAGCCGTTCTTGGCCTCAATTTAGACTATTGCCCCTCTGCCTCCAAATGTTGTGTAAGACGTTCAGCAAGGGTATTAAGACGCTCACGTAAGTCTTCAACCTCTTTCTGTATTAGCTCAAATCCCTCTTGCATTACCTTGAGGTCAGCAACATGTTCAGTAGTGTACTCTCTAAGCGCTTCAGTGATCTTTGCTTCAATCAGCTGCTCAACTTCGTTTGGTATCTTTTTTGCCACGCTTTAGCCCTTCTGCTCTTTGTCTTTCTTTTTCGTACCAAAGATACGGCTTAAAAGGCCTTCCTTAGGGGCAGGCAGCCTCAAGGTCACAAGCTCAAGCTGTTTTTGTAGCTGCTCTTTGTCATTCCTCAGTTCAAGATTATGGTCGCGTTCTAGTTGCAACTCCCGCTGCATCGCTTGCAGCTGGGATTGTAATAGCTCTCGCTCGTGCTGTAGGCCGGTAGTAACAGTCTCTTTAGAAGCTCGTTCCTGCTCTGTCTGTTTAACAAGCTCCTGTGCTCCTTGCTCCAGCGCTTCTACAGTGCCTAGTGCAGCAGTCAGGTCCTGCTCCAGCAGCTGTATCTTATCATCTTTATCAACTATACCCTGCTCGAGGTTATCTGTGCGTGTTTTGACCGTTTCAAGTTCGGCCTGTAGCTCTTTGACAACTATGTCGTGTGCAGCTGCATTTTCTGCCGTATCGTTCTTGAATTGATCTATCTTATGCCACAGTATAGCGTTCTCGTCTTTACATTTTTGCAGCTCTGCCTCATATTCAGCTTTAGAAGTGCCTTGAAAGTGCTCCTTTAAGCTTTGAGCAATCAAGCTCGAGGGCTTAACGTTAAGCTGCTCTGCCTCCGCTTTAAGCAGGTCTTTCAGAGCATCTGACAAGGTAATATTGAAGCGTGCCATATCTACCTCGTATTATAAAGTGCATAATTCGTGCATGCTATAATTGTAAACGTGCATAATTTGACTAAAAACGCACTTTTTATGCACATCCTACATGAAGCTACTGTAAGCTGTTAAATACGTTCGAGTAGGCTATTTCGTAGTGTACTTATGACGTGCATACTTCGTGCGCACATTTCTTACTTATGCACTTTTCACGTTCTAAAACGTCATAAAGTTGTGTCCGTTAATACGGGATAGATTTTGTTTCCTCCTTTTGCCCACCACCATAACAGTTCCATTAAAGATCAACCCCGTCGTAGGAAGTAGCTAGAAGAGATGTTCGCGACGCAGCAACAGAGCGCGAACAAAAAACGGTGAGAACGTGCCAAAACAAATATTAATCGCCTATGGAAGCCGGTACGGCAGTACAGCAGAGATCGCCCGCGCGATGGCAGAGACCCTCAAAAAAGAGGGGCTGGAACCGCAGGTGCTCGACCTAGAGCAGACAAAGCAGAAGCAATGGCCCGCCTTGACATCGTTCGATGGCCTCCTCATCGGCTCGGGGATCAAGATGGCCCGGTGGACGCGTCAGGCCACGAAGTTTCTGCAGACGCACGCCGACGAGATCAAGACGTTGAAGTCGAAGGGACTCGTCGTGGGAGTGTTCGTGAGCTGTGGGCTGGCATCAACTCCTGGCAAACACGATGAGGCGCGGCAGAGGTACGTCACGAAGATCCTTGACGACGTCAGCATCTCCGGCGCGGTGGATATATACGACGCCTTTGGAGGGGTGTACGACCTTTCATCGTCGGCGCCGATGGGATTCCTTGACAAGCGGATGCTTTCAATGGGGGCGAAACAGATGTCCAAAGATGGCGTCACCCTTACGGAAGAAGCGCGTAACGATTTGCGGGATTGGGATCAGATCCGAGCGTTTGCTGAACACTTCGCTCAGTTGGTTAAGACGGAAGGATAGCGCCAACGCCCCCACTTCTTTTTTTTCTCCTTTTGTCCAAGACCAAAACCGATCCTTTATGGCGGTACACTGATAATGCACCTTTGCGTATCACGATCGCGCCGCTAACGATCAAACGCGGATTGGTTGCGTCCTTTCAGTCAAGAAAAAGAGCTTGAGTCCGGTCACCTCAATCCAGAGCCACGGCACCGCAAGGAAGATCCGCTGAGCGGCGCCTGGGTAGTCAGTGCTCGAAGAGAACCACACCAAAATGAGTGACAACAGGCCGCTTATGAGTGAATACGTTCGATAGCTGCCCCAGACTGCGGTATCTTCGCTTCGCAATCCTTGCCAGATGAGCAGCTGGGCTGCGATGATTGAGAGAAATGCTATGGAACTTGCCTGGGTATGCGGGCCTCCCGACAGATAATCTTCAGGAAATATCCCGGCAAACATCATCGCGACACCGAACAGTATGACCAGCCCTATGCCCGCCTTCAGGGCCCTCCCGTGAGGAGCCGGCAACCCGCCTCGAAGTCCCAGCGCGAAACCGATCGATAGAAGACCAAAAACAACGAAGTTGGCGTTCTGGATCATCGCATAGGGGCCGACGCCGAGGTCACTGATAAAATTGTGAGTCTGGCTATAGCCCGGCCGGAGAAGACTCGCGCCTACCACCACGAGCGTGAAGAGTATCGGCGCAACGATGCCACAAAAAGCGAAGAGTCGCTGCTTGTTGTGCGCTCGTGTACGCGTCTCGATCTTAACAGTCATGTCATATTCTCTCCGTTGGTGCAACAAATTTCATATTATAGGAAAAAGCTCCGCAACTCCTGCGCGACACGTTTTGGCTTGCCTCCGTCGAGTGCCGCGCCATGGCCGAGACCCGGTAATTCAACGCGCTCTACGTTTGGCAGGACACTGTTCAAGGCGTCGAGCGTGTGCTTCAAAAAGGAAGGGCTTGCGCTGCCGCCGAGTAACAACACGTGTGCGCACACCGTCTTGAAGGTTTCAAGCGTCCCGCTCATTTCAACGACGAGCTGATAATCAAAGTGAAAGGTAGGAATGAGGGCTCGAATCGGCACATCGTCGCCCTTGACGTGTTCGGCGTCACGACGCAAAAGCCCGGTGAACAAGCGCACCAACACAAAGCGCGGCGTGATAGCTACCAACGGTTGAAGGTATCCGGGCAAAAAAACGCCTCCAAAATCTTTTAAAAGGGTGACCATCGCCTCTGCCACCTTACCCTCGGCGATCTCCCGGTCAAACCGGGGCATAAAGGACGACAACATTGTGAGTATCGAGTTATCAACGTCAAGGGGTAGCTCGTATAGAGCGGCTTTGTGGATTGACGGAAGCTCAAGCGCAGCTTTGAGAGCGATAAGAGCGCCTGTGCTCAACCCGAATATATAATGCGCATCGGTTTTCTTGATGAGCGCGTCCACGTCTTCGACCTCTTTGTGCATGCCGTAGTCATTGCCGAAGGGCCCGCTCAAACCCCTGCCACGGCGATCTGGAACGTAGACGGTGAACGTATCAGACAGTGCAGCGCCGAGCTTCGAATAGTTCTGCGAGGCATTCGCGCCGCCGTGCAGGAGAATAATGCCCTGACCGCTGCCTAACTGTCGATAACCAATCGTGGTGCCGTCCTTAGATACGACTGAACCAGTTATGTATGTTTTAGCTACATTATGTGTGTTGCCCGGCATCTTTATCAAAACTGCTTGAACTAGCGAGGAAATAGTAGTCTCGTTTGATCAGATTCGCATTGTATGAGAGCACATGCAGGAGTATAAAAAAAGCTATACATTTAGCATGGTGGATTGTTTCTCCTTTTGTCCACCACCATAAACGTACGTACCGTTTACGGAAAAAGGCAGATTTATTTGCTCATTTATCCGCCCTAATGCTAAAACAAGTGAATGGACAACGCGTTCGCGGTATGCGAGGGCTTCGAGAGCCTTAGATAGTGCATCTGGATCTTTGATAAACCCGTGCATCTTATTTCGTGCTCGACAAGCAAAAGAGCTAGAGAGATCATCACGGTGCTCGGTGTAAAGCCAAAAATCTTTCATCTCTTGAACTCCAAACGCGGAGACCATGAAGACCAAAACCCTTCATCAATCAGTTTTGCTTAAAGCAACTCCGCACGAGGTCTACGAGGCCCTAATGGATTCCGAGAGACACACAGAGTTTACGCATTCACCGGCGGTTATACGTAGGGAAGTCGGAGCGGAGTTTAGTGCCTTCGACGGCTGGGCCTCTGGAACGACCCTCGAACTGATCCCTGACAAGAAAATCGTGCAAAAATGGCGAGCCGCTGACTGGCCAGAAGGTCATTATTCCACGGTGACGTTCGAGCTCCAGGCACAAGGTCAAGAAACGAGATTAGATTTTACACAGGCCGATATTCCTGAGGATCTGTATCCACAGCTTGAAGCCGGGTGGGTCGAATTTTATTGGGACAACCTAGCGGCTTATTTTGGCCGAGTGCCGTAAACGTCGCGCGCTAAGTTGCAGTAGAGCTACTACCCCCTAACCCGCTAGTTAAAACATTACCTTGTTTTTTGGAAAAGTGGTTAGAAAAGGCACTGAAAGCCGGAGCCTAGTGGAGGCGTCGCCTCCCCCTATTCAGAAAACGCCACTAAAAACTCCGTTCATCAAACAAACGCAAAAAGCGTTCAAAAAAATAGAAAGCATGAGAGGTGCCTCACGCTTTTACGACAATAGTGTGTGCGACACGGTCGCCGAGCCGCTGTCTCTTATCAGATGACCAGATGAGGATCGCACCGAGCAGATACGGAATGACGTAGGGGATCAGATCGATAGGCCGCAGTATGTTGCGCGCCGCCGCGTCTGCGTAGTCGATCTTCGAACCGTCCTCTCGGAGCACCTTGATCTTGACCGCCATCTTGCCCACCGTCTGGCCGTATGCGCCCTCAAGCAGGACGAAGTACACGAAAAAGATGAGCGCAGTGATGACGCTCGCTAACCCTGCAAGCGGGTTCTGCGTG
>JAJRBK010000091.1 GCA_028679495.1 Methanobacteriota archaeon | reverse complement strand
GCTATCGTTGCGAGCGACAACGTATTTGGCACGCAGTTTCATCCCGAAAAGTCCTCTGCAGCTGGTCTGCGGATACTGCGGAATTTTGTGGAGATGTGCTGATGGATCTGGAAGGTTACGCTAAGGGGGCCCTAAGGCGTGGCGTTGTACCACGCGATATCGAGCGCACACTGTCTGAACGAATTTTAGAAACACGCGACATACCGGATGAGTCAGCGCGGCGGATAGCTCGGGCGGTCATTGAGGAAGCAACACGCACGCTATGTGAGGGACGGCAATCAGGCGTTACCATGGGCATGTTTGGGGTCGGGTCAAGAGGCTCGGGGGACTTTTACACCCACGAAAAGATCGCAAGCATCATCGGGAAAACAAGCGCGGTGGTAGGCTCTGATCAACTTGATGATTCAGGGGTAGTACGTGTGGGCGATGATAGCCTAATCGTCGTGACCGTTGATGGCATGCATTCGCGCCTAAGCGATTTTCCATTTCTTGCGGGATTTCACGTCACGCGTGCGTCGCTGCGCGACATTTACGTAATGGGGGCACGACCGGTCGCCCTATTTTCTGATATCCATCTCGCCGACGACGGAGATGTCTCTAAAGTCTTTGACTATACGGCAGGCGTCGGAAGTGTGGCAGAAGTGATGAACGTTCCCTTGGTCACAGGCAGCACCCTGCGCATCGGCGGTGACATGGTGATAGGTGATAGACTTACCGGCTGTGTCGGGGCGGTAGGCATTGCGCAACAGAACGCTCTGACTGCCCGCATCAACGCGTGCGAGGGAGATGTCCTCCTGATGACTGAAGGCGCGGGAGGAGGTACCATCACCACGGCAGCACTGTACAACGGATATCCTGAGGTGGTGCAAGAAACGCTTAATGTCAGCTTTCTACGCGCCTGTGAGACATTAATCCGAAGCGATTTGATCACCAAGATACACGCGATGACAGACGTCACAAACGGCGGCATACGGGGAGATGCAGAGGAGATATCGAAGACGGCTGGCGTGAAAATCGTCTTTGACGAGGGCAGAATGCGACGATTGGTCAATCCTAAGGTCTTGAGCATGCTCGATGATCTGCAAATCGACTACATGGGCGTCTCTATTGATGCGTTACTAATCGTAGCTCCCTCTGAACTCGTGCCTGCTATCAAAGACGCCTTAGCGGGAGTCATACGGGTCGATGAAATAGGAGCTATAGAAGAAGGAACAGGTGCTGAAGTAATCCACAACGGTCAACGCTCTCTTATCAAACCGAAGTTTCGTGAGTCAGCGTACACGCCGATAAAAAAAGTCATCGGCGAGCAAGTTGATGAGCATGAGTTCAACTGGATGCGTGCTCAGGTGGATACAGCCGCCGCTGACGCGATCGATAAGAAGCAAAGAATGGTGGCATACCTTCAAACAGGGAGAGATCCGCCCGATATTGTCTGTAGCTAAACGGGAAAGTGCGCTATAGTACCACTAGGGAAGCGGTCGGACGTCCTGGTACCATGCATCAACGGCGTCGATAATGTCCTTTTGCTTAGCAACTTTTACTGCAATCATGTGGCTACATTTTGCGTCATTTTTTGGGCTGCTAAACAAGAAGTCCTTGCACGTGCAAAACTCGTCTTCGACGATGTATTCGTCGCTCTCTCCAACCACAACGAAATAGTCTTTATACTGCTTAACGCGCCTCACGTTTACTATATCAAGACCTTTTTTTCCTCGGTTTCCGTATTCGAGTTCGATGTGCTGTAAGAATGCGTCGGAAAACATGGTTATTCTGCTTTTTGCTTGTACCTTATATTTCTCTCACTCGAGCTTATCTATTCATCGCTGCGCGGACATCTTCGACTCGTGGCGGGTCATCGATGAATACGCCGCCTATCCTGTCTGCTAAAGCGCGCATCGCTGGTGCTTCGGTTGCATAGTGCGTCGCGTCAATCAAACAAAGTCGTCCTTGAGCATTTCGGATTACGTCGTGCTTCAACTCCGCAGAGACTAATACATCAGCGCCGGCACTAATAGCCTCCTCAGTCGAATAAAAACCGCTGCCTCCGATAACAGCTACCGTCCGTACCACGCCTTTTCCAACGAATTGAACACGGGTATTCAGTATTCGAGCGACTCGCTCTGCAAGCGTCCGCATGCTTACAGGTTCGATCGTGCCTATTCTCCCTATGCCGAATGGCTCGACGTCTTGCAGGCGCAGCAGGTTTGCCAACGTGTCATTCACCCCTCCGGGGGCAGCGTCGTAGTTTGTATGAAGCACGTACAAGGATATGTCGTTAGCTAAAATGTGCTTCAGCTCGTCTTGAAAGCGTGGCAGGATTTTCGTCACAGGATTCCAGATGAGCGTGTGGTGCGTGATGAGCGCATCTGCGTGAGCACGCACCGCCTCAGTAATCACGTAAGCCGTCGGGTCGAGCGCAACTGCTATGTTATGGACCTCCTCTTTTCCTCGAGATATAAGGCCTATACGTCCCTCGTCAATCGGATCAGCAAGGGCTGGCGGCGCGATAGCTTCGAGCGTCGCAATAAGACTGTTTAAATCCATGGCACGTTTTTACGCACGTTTTAGGACGAGTTCTGCAACGGTCCACTCTTCGTCAACACCGTGGATAGAGTCAAGCACGCCGCTGACGATGCCCACAAACACGTCCTGAACGAAGTGATTAATAGGTATCCGCTTTCCATCTACCACAAGTTCCGCTGATGGTTCTTCCTCGGTAATATGGCTCCCTCCTTTTGACTGCTTCTGCGATGAGTTCAAGGGCATTTTGGTCTGACATGCGATCTATGCCTCTGACATCCACAAGGTTATCGTTTCTAAGAAGACAGGGCTTAAGCTTTGCAT
>JAJRBK010000090.1 GCA_028679495.1 Methanobacteriota archaeon | reverse complement strand
GTATAACGGTGGATGGGCCGCTTGGACATCGCTCGGCAGCATTTGACATCTTCACATGTGCCCTTATTCAATGGTATCACCGGCTCGCCCCCCGGCCTCTGCGATCCGTATCTCTGCCAAAAGCCTCCAGATTAGCGTGCTATATTAGGAACACGTAGATCTCAACAGGGCTAAGGTCATCGTTTTAAAATCAACCGATCGGAGTCATCACCACGTATAAATATTGGGTGCTCCAAGTTAGCTTCTGGCACAGCAATATGAGAAAACAGCATTTTTCACTTTTGCTTACCTTGGCCGCGATTGCTGTAATATTGGTGGCGGTAGCTGGTTGTACTTCTCCTACTCAAACTAACGTAGCGCCCGCTAATTTGACCGAAAATACTTCAACCTCTACAAGTTCAAGTGCCTCCAGCGCTGTCAGCCGAACGTCGACTTCAAGTCCTTCACCCTCGCCAAGCGCCATCGTACCGAGCTCATCACCAACACCCACACCAGTTCCACCACCGGGAAAGATAGCAACTACTATTGACCCTAATAAATTCTTTCTCACCGATAACACCGTTAAACAAGGAAGCCCCGTGACTTTATGGGGGTTCAACGTGGTCTCACAAGGAGCAGAGTCACATATCTTGTGTGTTCCGCTCACCGCCTCGATCGATGGGGGTCCCGCAAGAACGCTCTCCCCACAAGATACTTCAAACTGTTTTGAAACCGCAAGCTTTGGGCTTTCGAAGGAGGACACCGCCAATTTAACGGTTGGACCGCATACGCTTGCGATAAGCTATGCCGGCGATAACACTTATCAGCCTTCAAAAGAAGACTTCAAGTTTGAAATAACTTAACGAGCGCAGACTACTTTCCTCTACTCGCCAATTTACGGACGTTGAAATCTTCTACGGTTCGTCCATTACGATACCTGAAAGCGTGGAGGAACAAGACTGAGCCATGTAGTATTTTTATATAGTCAAGTCGATTACCGTCCAAAGCAGATTGCATCACTGTCCTGGTTCAACGTGTTGATCGCCAAGTAGATCTGTTTCGCCCGAAGCATGCAAACGAAAACATTTACGGTACTGATTGCGTTAGGTGTCCTTCTAGCATTAGTGATTTCAACGGCGGTTCCACGGGTAAACGCAGCTGAACTAAAAGTAGGCCCAAGCGCACAATACCATACAATCTCGGAAGCAGTTAAGGCCGCTAATACGGGGGATACTGTGTTTGTGGCTCCAGGAACCTACGTTGAAGATGTGATGGTTGATAAGCCGTTGAGAGTCGTTGCCACTAATAGCAGCGCGGCAGCCACAATCGTGAAGGCTACGGCTCCTAACAAAGACGTTTTCACATTGAGCGGAAGCGACATAACAATCCAGGGCTTCACGATTACTGGGGGCAACTATGGCGTTACTTTTGCCAAAGCATCGAACTGCGTACTCACAAGGTGCGTTGTAAAGGACAACACGTATGGCGTGTATCTGGCTGGCGCTACATCGAATCTAATCAGTAATAACAACTTAAACAACAACGGCTTTGGGATGTACCTCGACGGGTCGTCGGGGAATAAACTGGTCAATAACAGCGCGCGTTATGAACGCGGCGGCGGAGGGAAAGCATCGTTAAGCGATGGTATTTACATGCACAGTTCTAATGCTAACAATGTTACTCGATGTGACTTAAGCAACAACAACAACTTTGGGGCATCCCTTTATGATTCGAGAAACAACGCTTTCTCCTATAACACGCTCAGCGCAAATACGCAATTCGGCGTGCGTCTCCGTGATGGTTCAGACTACAACAGATTTGTGCACAATACCTTTAGAGCGAATGCGGAGAACGGCGTCTTAATTGGCAATTCAACAGGCAATGCGTTCTATTTTAATGACTTTCTTGAGGAGAAAAGCCATTTTTATAGCCAGGAGAACAACAACATTAACTCCACGCGTAAGGTAGATTACACATACAGCGGCAGCCAGTTTAATGGATTTGTCGGCAACTACTACTCGGATTACGTCGGGACTGACGCAGACGGTAATGGTATAGGCGACTCTTCATTTAGTCGGGATAAGTTCCCACTGGTAAAGCCGATGGAAAACTACCGAGAGGGTTGGCCAACACCAACACCAATACCTTCTGTAGCATCCGCAAAAACTGCTTCAATAGCTGAAAATGTCACAAATGACACGCAGAACGATCAGCGAGCGGCGGCTTTGCCTGGGTTCGAGTGGATTAGCACATTGTTCGGCTTGCTGGTGGCTGCATTAATTTTTGCAGTTTTGCAAAGGGCAAAAGCCCTTCGATAGAAAAACCTTCTCTAAACGGACTCTTTTTAGGCTCGCTTCGAATTTTCATGTCCGTCACGGGTCTAATGTAAGTCATTTCGATACTAGGACGATTCCATATCGACTTGCGCGAAGTAAGTGACAGGAAACGTTTCGTGAATGCGCATTAAAACCAAGCCGTTGCTTATGATATCGTAAACCCGTGATAGCATGTGAACGTCGTGTGGCACGCCAAATAGGTCGCTCAGCTCCTCGTTACAGACAACCTCAACGCTCCTAATCTCGCGGCGAGATTCAATCCGTCGTTGTTTCATTATCTTCCCAATAGGCACGTCAGCTTTCATCAGATCATGTCTGAATTCTTTTTGCAGCCGCGCGATGGGAGCAAATGACTCGGCATAAATGAGGGGTCTCTCTTCCCCCCTATTCCTTAGCACGACGACGCGGTAGTTGATGTTATCTCCTTCTTCAATATCTAGGGCAGTCGCTCGTTCTGTATCTGCTTTGACAATTCGTTGAACGAGCGTCGTAACGGTCACCGGCTTTCCGGTCATAACTTCAAGCAAAGTTGTGACTGAACCATCTGTAAATAACAGCAGGCGCTGTGCCTTTGATAATGACGTGTCAGAGTTTTGCACAATCGTCTTCATATCTGTTTGAGTGAACGCGAGATCAGACTCATTGGAGTTTTATGACGCGCGCTCCCTCGTTTCGCGCTTTAACTAGGTGCACTTCGCCTCCAACAGTTTCATCTAAGAAGCGCTGTACTTTTGGCTTTAGTTGCTTTTCGTTGCTAATCGCGTAGACGGTCGGACCAAACGAGCTCATTCCTGCACCTAGAGCACCATTTTCGTTCATAAAATCTATTAATCCCTTGCAAAATGGCTGAAGAGCAAGCTCTCGACGCTTGAAGCCTAGCATCTGCACGTGGTTGATCGAGCGTCCAAAACGCTCCACATCTTTTTCAACGACGGCAGGAAGCATCTCCATGAGCACAACGTGACACAGCGCTTGCACTTCACTGAGGGGGATCGGGCATTGTTGCCGAAATATATCTATTTCAGGCTTGTCGCTTGCCCCTTGCAAATTAGGGGTTGCCAGCACGACGCTCCACTCAGGAAACTCATAGCGCACGAGCACTGGCGCGGGGCCGTACGCTTGGGATGCCGATGAGGGCAGAAATGCTGCTTTATTCTTGTGTCCGCCGTCGACAATAAAGCCGCCAGACTCAAAAGCAGCCACTCCGATGCCGGAGGTTCCGCCCCTCCCGGTCAATCGAGCGAGCTCGCTGAGCTTTAAGTTTAGACCGTAGAGTTGATTTATACTGGTTGCGACAGCGAGTGCAACTTGGGTACCTGCGCCGAGTCCAACGTGGGCGCGATATTTTTTCATCACTTGTATCGCCGCGCCACTTATCTTATGTTCAGCTGCTATAGCTCGTATCACTTCTCTGATCCTGTCTGTAAAGACATCGCTCCCAGAAATAGAAATGCCCTCGCCTCTTTGCGCTCTAATCCTCATCGAGGGCGAATCAAGCGTGAGGCCAACACCGCCGTCCACTCTTCCTAGCGCTCCATTTAAATCGATAAGCGTGATGTGGAGTCGAGAATGGGCGGTTATCTCTATCGTATCATTTTCCACGTCTATATCTCCGGTTCAATGTGAATAACTGAGTCCTTGACGTTTGGTACGCGTTTTTTAATTGCGCTCTCAAGGTCAGGGGCGATCCCGTGAGCATCTTCAAGGCTAAGATCGGGCTTGACATGGATGCTAACATCGACAAACAGGCTGCTGCCCGCTTGCCGTGCTCTAAGGTCATGATAATAAGTAACATGCGGATCGTTACATATGACCTCTGCTATGTGCGTCGTCATCTCCTTAGGGGGGGCCGCGTCAAGCAGGATTCGGGTCGTTCTCTGGAATAATCGGATAGAAGTCGACAACATTATGACTGCGACTACGATTGCAGCTAGGGGATCGATGAAAACATAGCCAAGCTTTGCAGCTGCAAAGCCAACAAGCACAGCGGCAGAGCTGTACATATCAGTTGAAAAGTGGTATGCATCAGCCTCAAGCGCCGAGCTCCCGAACGCACGTGCATTTCGGAAGAGGTAGCGTGAGACGTACAGATCTGCAACAACAGCGATTACCATAACTGCCATCGCATCATAATAGAGTGCGTTTCCAACCTCGAGGGAAAAGCCGTTAAGCAGCCTTTGACCTGCCTCATAAAGAATCCAAATGGAAGTAATGCCGAGAAGCACCGTCTGAATGAGACTTGAAAAGTTCTCGTATTTCTCGTGGCCGTAGGGACGATCTTCGTGAGCGGGTATGCTCGCGCCTTTTACGCCTAGGTATGCGAATCCAGAAGCGATAAGATCGAGCAATGAATGTGCCGCTTCAGCAAGTATACCAAGGCTTCCCGTAACGACTCTTACCACAAGCTTTAGTGAGAGGAGAAACACGTTAACAAGAATTGAGAAACTGGCAGCACGAAGCTTTTTGGCATTCCTCCGGGCATCGCTCATCCTTGCCTATCCCGTATGGCTTTTACTTTATTTAGGGGTATCGGACTTCTTCTTACGGCGATAAGCACCTAAGAAACCTTTAAGTAGCTTTATTACACTTGTAAGGTTACACGTCTCAAGTGTCATGATCTTGGACGTGGGAAGATGCGCCCTAAAATACAATTAGCGGTACCATCGTCCTTTACGAGTGAAACTGCAGATCATAAGATCAAGACATTCAAGGTAGGGTCACTCGCTCGGGCAGCAGCGGTATTCAACGTAGACAAAATCGTAATATACCGCGACGCAGCGTACGATGACAGCTCTTTCATCGCCACAGTGCTGCGATACATGGAAACACCGCAATACCTTCGTAAGCTGCTTTTCCCGCGCTCTGAGGAACTCAGATACATCGGGGTCGTCCCCCCCTTGAAGACTCCCCATCACGTAGCAACGCACGATGACATTCGAGACGGAGTGGTGATAGACGTCGGAACTGACCACGCTTGGGTCGAAATCGGGTTAGATTGCCCAGCTCTGTTGCGAACGACAGGTCTTCGCAAGGGAGAGCGTGTGACGGTTAAGGTCTTTTCACGAGACAAGCTCGAAGTCGAGACAATTCAAACGGCACCAGGACACTGGGGGTACTCGGTCCAGGTGGTAGATAGCATAGGGGATGTGCTCAGCGGACTCGTCGTGTCGACCTCGAGACGCGGAGAGGTCGTGCATCCTTCGACAATAGAAGAGATAAAAAGGAGATATACGGACTTGCTCACGTTCGTGTTCGGGGCGCCACATCGCGGGGTTGAGGCCCTGTTAAACGACGTTGGGCTGTCAATAGAGGACGTTTCGGACTTCATTGTTAATACGATTCCAAATCAAGGCACTGAGACAGTGCGTACTGAGGAAGCAATAATGGCCACACTAAGCGTATTCAACGTTGCGCTCTACGAAAAGATGAGGTAAATTAATGACAAAAAGACATCGTCCAAGACGCGGCTCACTCGCCTTTAGTCCGAGAAAACGGGCGCAGAGCGAAGTACCTCGGATGCGGTCGTGGGCTAAGCAAAGCGAACCGCATATCCAAGGATTCGCTGGCTACAAAGCGGGGATGACCCATGCAGTCATAATCGATGATAGGCCGAACAGCCCAACTGAAGGAACGGAGATCAGCGTGCCTGTTACGGTCATTGAGACCCCCCTCATGAGAGTCGCCGGGGTGAGAGCGTATGTGGACACGCCGTATGGGAGGCAGGTCAAATCAGAGACATGGGCTGGTAACGTAGAGCGCGATCTCTCACGGCGAATGCCGCTTCCTAAGGGGGAACCTAGAACAGGGGAGGAGGTCGACGGTGCCGATGAGATCCGGGTTTTTGCCTACACCTCGCCTGCCGCCATAAGTGGCATTCCTAAGAAGGTTCCTGACTTAATGGAAATTCCGGTCGGAGGCAGCGATGCAAAGGCTGCGCACGCGTACGCGCAAGACATACTCGGTAAAGAGGTGAAAGCCGTTGATGTATTTAAGCCGGGGATGCTTGTTGATGTTGCCGCTGTGACAAAAGGCAAGGGCACACAGGGACCCGTCAAACGATGGGGGGTTACAATCCAGGACAGAAAGGCTTTTAGGGGTGGGAAAGGCCGTCATATTGGGAATCTTGGCCCTTGGAACCCGGCACGTGTCAGATGGACCGTTCCACAGCTCGGTCAGATGGG
>JAJRBK010000089.1 GCA_028679495.1 Methanobacteriota archaeon | reverse complement strand
GTCTTACGGAGCTCTCAGTCTAGAGGCACACGAGGCGTTAGCTCGAGCTGCAGTGATGTCTGGCACTACCATGGGTTCGGGGGAAGGAGGGCTTCACAAGAAGCTCTACCCATATGCAGATCACATAGTTGTGCAAGTTGCTAGCGGGAGATTTGGCGTCCATCCAGCGTATCTCGAAGCCGGAGCGGCGGTTGAAATCAAAATCGGTCAAGGGGCAAAACCGGGGATTGGAGGGCATTTACCGGGAATCAAGATAACTGAAGAAATATCAGAAACCCGCATGATTCCGGTAGGGACGGATGCCATAAGCCCAGCCCCCCACCACGACATCTACTCGATCGAAGACCTTGCGCAGCTTGTCAACTCATTGAAAGAGGCAACCAGATACAAAAAGCCGATTTTCGTAAAGATAGCTGCAGTTCATAACGTTGCTGCCATCTCCAGCGGCGTTTGTCGGGCGGGCGCAGACGCGATCGTAATCGATGGCTTTCGAGCGGGCACTGGCGCAACTCCCAAAGTAATTCGGGACAACGTAGGTATACCCATTGAACTTGCAATTGCCGTTGTAGACCAGCGGTTACGAGAAGAAGGCATACGAAATGAAACAAGCTTAATTGCCAGCGGTACTATTCGAAACAGTGGCGACGTTGCAAAGGCGATAGCGCTTGGAGCTGACGCCGTGAAGATAGGCACTGCTGCTCTCATTGCTCTCGGTTGCACCGTTTGTAAACGGTGCTATACTGGTAGATGTGCGTGGGGGATAACTACTCAGGATCCGAAACTAAGGTCGCGACTCGACCCGGCAGAAGGGGCACGGCGAGTCTCAAACTTACTATTAGCTTGGTCGATCGAGCTAAAAGAGATCCTTGGCGCGGCGGGAATAAACTCAATCGAAAGTTTGAGAGGAAATCGTGATCGGCTTCGAGGTTATGGATTGGACCACACGACGCTGGAAATCCTCGGTGTCCAACACGCTGGCAGGTAGGTGAGCGTTTAAACGTTTTCTTTCTTAAATGAGGTGAAACGAAATGGGCTGCTTGGATTGTGATGAATTACAATTTCATTACAGCGAAGGCTGTGATGCTTGCATAGATTCACTCGTTCTCTATGTTCCGAAGAATTGTATGGCGTGCAAATCGTGCGAGCTCGCGTGCGCGCTGCGGCATAGCACGACAGGCGATATTAACGCAGCGATCTGCGAGTATCCACACCCTCTCTCGAGGCTTACGATCGAACAGGGTGATGGCAATTTGCATCTTATCACGTGCCATCACTGTAAGCGCCCGAAGTGTGTTGAGGTCTGTCAAGCGAACGCGATTGAAAAGAATGACGATATCACGGTAACGATTAAAAACGAACGCTGCATTGGATGCGGTGAATGTGTTGAGGCGTGCCCATTTGGAGCAATACAGATGCACGGCCACGAAGCGGTAAAATGCGATCTGTGTGATGGCGCAGCGGAGCTATCGTGCGTGCTTGCGTGTAAGTGTGGTGCATTGATATATAGATAAGAGGCGTAACAAAGCGAATACAAAGCGACGACGGTCAAACCTGCGACACTCATAATGTTGCCGCGTTTAAGCGGTATAACATAAGACAAGTGGGTAGGCCAGACTCTCTAAAGCCACCTAAGCGATCCAATATGCGAGAGCGATCGACAAGCAGCAAAGCGCGACATTCTTAAAGGTAACACATGCGCATAGTAGCGAACTACAAGCACTTTAAGGAACTCAACGAGGAGGTTCAACAGGCAATTAAGAATGGAGCAGCGCAGCTGACGCTTGAGGACGTAAACGGTCAGAGTTTCATTGCCAATAGTTTAAGAGGAAAGCTCAAGATCGACATCTACGGAACCCCTGGAAATGATTTAGCAATGTTCATGGATGGTCCAAAAGTGACCGTTTTTGGCAACGCTCAAGATGGCGTCGGAAATACCATGAGTTCAGGCAAAATTGTCATCCACGGTGACGGACGAGACATCTTAGGCCATAGCATGCGTGGTGGCAAGATTTTCGTTCAAGGTGACGTGGGTTATAGAGTAGGCATACATATGAAGACGTACAAGTCGAACGTTCCAATAATAGTTGCTGGCGGATGCGCCGCAGACTTTCTTGGTGAGTACATGGCTGGCGGCATTATCATTATCTTGGGACTTCATAACGCGGCCAAGAAAATTGACTTATTAGGGGACTGGGTTGCTACGGGACAACACGGAGGCGCCATTTATGTCAGAGGCGAGGTCGATGATAACAAGCTGGGAGAAGGCGCAGCGCAATTTCCAATGACCGCTGATGACGAAATAGTTGTTAAGAAAGTGCTTACAGAGTACTGTCGCGAATTTAGCCTGAACCTTGAGAGCGTTTTAGAAACGGACTTCACAAAGATAGCGCCAAGCTCGCTCAGACCTTATGCTGCGTTGTATACTTGTGAATAGCTTGCGGAGGCGACGTGAACTTGTTTTCATATAAAGACTTAGAGCAGAAGGTGTGGGATACTGAAAGATGCTGCGGATGCGGGGCGTGTGTAGGCGTTTGTCCTACAGAAGCCCTATATTTTGAAGAAGGGGCTGACCACCCCACCTCGAATGACTATTGTAAGGTGACGCGTGATTCAGTGCCGTGCGCGGC
>JAJRBK010000088.1 GCA_028679495.1 Methanobacteriota archaeon | reverse complement strand
AGGCTATGCTCCGTATAACAGGACCTCTCGTCGTATCAGGTCAGGTCATAACGAGCAGAAATCTCGCCAATCAGATGTACGCTCACTCAGTAGCGTCAAAGGCTGAGGTGACCGCTTTTATATCAGCGCTTCTAACAGAGCTTCTCAATACTATACACCATGCAAGCATCCCACAGAAAGTTGATTTTGTGCGCGTGATGAAGCAGATGGGAAGCGAAAAACACCTCCAATTATACATGCCTAGTGATTTCCTTACGCTCCCTTTCAGTGGAGCGCGGGGGCAATCGTCAGGGGATTTCGTTGACGTGATTGACTATAACTTGGGTGCGGGCAAGGCGGATCAAGGTATCAACCGGATGATGTCCTATCACATCGAGCTCCGCTCCGATGGCTCGTCTTTATCAAACTTAACGGTGCAGTACGTTAACAACAACTGGTGGAACTACACTGTGTTCACAACGGCCCTCATTCCAGCTGGGGCTGAGTTGGTGAATACAAGCTACGAGAGCCTAAAGTTTATCGGACCCGGTGAGACTCATAGTACAGAAATGACCGCCCTCACAAGCCAGTTGCAGGTCACGCCCCATAGCACAGGAACCGTGACATACCACTACACAATACCACACGCGATTCACAACGACGCTGTTGGCCTACGTTACGACCTCGACATACACAAACAAGCGGGGATTGATGCGTATACGTTCTATACCTCAGTCCAACTGCCTTCGGGCGCAACGCTTTTGCACACTTCCAACGTCGGAATGCAGACCGCCCGCGGCGATACACATGTGCAGATGATCTATTATGAATAGGGAAGATGCAGTATGGATCGGCTAAGAACCGGACGCGCTATCACGCTGAGCGCGTTTGCCCTCGTCATGCTGGTGACACTCACGAGCTGCTACGTGCTCTTTATCGATGGAGCCAGTGACCCAGATGGCGTGTATGTGGAGTCGCCCACGTCGATACATGCCTCATTAGGCGCCAAAGCGACGAGCGGTCCAGTGGTGCTCCGCGTCAACACGGTCGGAAACGCCGCAACACAAGAAGTGAGCGTTACGTGGGAGCAAGTTGGACTTTCGGCAAATAACTCTCACATTTATTATACTACGCTCGTTCCGCCTGCCGATGAGAAGTACCTTATCGCCAACATAACGGTCACAAATGCCGAGCACAACCCCTTGTCGTTTAAGTATACCGATTTGTATCTCGTCGGATCCGACAAGCATACGTACTACGCCACCTACGCTCTGTGTGGTGAGGCATGCTCAGCTGATACGTTATCGAACCACACGCTCGATGGCGACACCACAAGCACGATGTACATACTCTTCGCGGCGTCGGAAACTGCACAGGTGTCTTCGCTTGTCTATGCATCCGATCCTCCTCTTGTCGTAAGTCTCGTTTAGATACATGTGACTCTTCTTAAGTGTGCATTATGCGACTCCTAATGCGCCGATAGGAGGCAATAGTCGAGCAGCGTATGTTCATCTGCCAAGTGCATTTTTAAATAGTTGCGTAATGAAGCTCAACTCCGCCTTGTCAAAACCTTTCATAAGAAATATAAGCACAATATACACGATAGCACCAGCGCTCGCAGCAACTAGAGCGTTGAATTTGCTTCCAAACTCTAAACCGAGGATGACTACTGTCATAGCGAGCGAAGCGCATATACTCTTAAAGATGAACCGAGCATCTATGTCAAACGTCATGGTTCCGCGCGAATAGTATAACGTAGTAATGAAGGTGAATAAGAACGAGGCAAGTGTTGTTACTGCCGCCCCTATTATTCCAAAGCGTGGGAGTAGAAGGATGTTTAAACCAACATTCATGCCTCCAGACATCGCCCACAGTACCCCTATAGTCCTTGTTTTTTTTCCTAATACGAAAATCTCTGTCAATATTGACCCAACCCCCCACAGCAGCGCGCTGACGGCGATAAAAGGGGTAACAAGATAACCATTGTCGGCAATTTCAGGCGTTGAAAGCAAGAGCAACAGTGGTCGTGACAAGGAAGAGACTATGAAGACAGAAGGAATGGCCACAGCTAGGAAGTACTTCAACGTGTACTTGAATACGGTCTTTACTACAGCCACATCGGCGTCATCATAATGTTTAGGCAGGAAAGCAGCCAACATCAAGGTAAGTGGCCAAGCGAGTATTGAACTGACAAAGCCCAGAGTGTAACTCGGAGCATAATAGGCCACATAGCTAGCCCCCAAAAGAACGCCAATAAGATAGCGATCGCTTGAATTTACTACCCAAAACGCAAGATTTGCTGGAATAAGTGGCACACAAAATAACATATATGTTCGCAGGTGCTTCAGACGTGGGATCGCTATTCCAATTCTGGCAACGACGATAGATAATATCATCAGAAACAGAACGACTTGGGCCGTCAACAAGCCAAGCACGGCCCCAGGTAAACCACTACCTGAGAAGACAAAATAAGAGATGAAAACGACGCCAGCATACGTTTGAATCAAAATAAAAAATGCATATCTGCCGGGTTGCTGGAACGCTCTGAAAAAGTCGAGCAAGAATAAATTTAACGATGCAAACAACGTGATTAAGGGTAATATCTCGGCAACTGTGAGATTCCCATTAAATAAGTACTCAGCGAGAGGTCGTGACAGAAAGAAGAGGATGCCAGATACGAGCGTGTTGAATAAGGTTATAGCAAGAAAGAGTGAGTAGAAGTCTTCTCGTATATCTGCTTGAGCTCCAGCCAAAGCCGTAAACCTGACTAACGCGACTGATAATCCCAGAGTCAACGGGAATGCCAACAGGGCTACGGTCGTAGTAACTTGCACGTACGCGCCATAGTCTCCAATAGAGAGGCCCCTAGTCAAGATGGGGAGCAAAATGATGCCGCTAACGCTTATGAGAGCGTAGGCAACACCTGCAAGACCCACTCCTTTCGTAAAGTCTCTGTATAGATCCATAATAGCAGCATAAGACCGAGGAGGAGCGGTGCTCAACAACCGGATCAATATCTCGAAGTATATGCGGTTTTTGAACGGTAATGGTGACCAGGAACTACATCGATTCGCACTGCTTAAGCTTTTCTTCCATTTCAAGCGAATAAAGGTCTTGATAAAGCCGTTGGCGGCATAAAAATTGTTGTTATAGCATCAACAAAAGGATGCTGTTAGCATCGGTAACCAGTTCAAGTACAGGAGTCGCAATGAATTCCTCTTGAATGCTCGGCCGAAGCATATGAATATGAGCGCACCTCAAACCTGATAATGAGATGTAACGAAGCGTGTACTGCCTGAGTTCGAAGTGTAACGGCGTGCGTGGCAGACCAACTGCTGAAAACGCGAGAAGCCAATTAGATGCTTACGTCATAATTAATATTATTGAATTACGCAGTGCAGCTTTTGAACACGAGATCTATGCAGGAACTACTGCTACAGCATGCCCTCTTCAAAATCGGCGCAAGCAGTAGTTAACGTGCAGAGCTTGCCTGATACATGAAGAAAGCGTACAAGAAGGCCTAAGAAAGTAAAGTATGTAGCATTGCACTTATAGTTAGTAGCCAGCAGCCAACAAGTGCAAGCAGAGCATCCATACAAACATGAAGCTTTGTAACCCACTAGAAATGAATGACTGGAGAATAAGCAGTTTCGTGCTTTTTTCCTTCGTTATGCTGGCCCTGTTGTGGACGGCTTTTTTTATCAATTCTAACGGATTTTTAAGTCCTTTACTTCAGCAGGTTGTAGGTTGCGTTTGCCTTCTATATATCCCTGGAATAGCCGTCTTACGCGTCTTTCGGTTGCATAAATTGGGCAGCGTTGAGACCCCCCTATATGCCGTAGGCATAAGTATTTCTCTCATTATGTTTACCGGGATGCTCTTAAACCTCTCTCTCCCTTTCGTAGGCTTCAATGATCCGCTTTCGTCGTCCCACTTGATTCTCGCTTATAGCGCGGCCCTAGTCGGACTCTGTATCGCCTGCTATGCTAGGGACAAGGATTTTGCAGCACCGACGCACCTCCACTTGAATGCGCTATCGCCTGGCTTTTTATGTTTACTACTGCTGCCGTTTTTAAGCATTTTCGGCACGTATCTAGTGAACAATTACGAGACAAACGGTCTAATCCCGTTTCTGCTGATTTGCATTGGTGCTGTGGTGATTGTTATCACCTCGCACAAAGCAGCTGATGGGTCCATGTACCCCCTCGCTATTTTTTCGATATCGCTTTCACTTCTGCTTTCTAATACTCTGATATCGCACTACTTGTGGGGGTGGGATGTCTTTGGTGAAGCCAACGTGGCAAATGTCGTAGCAAACAATGCGATCTGGAATCCGGCATACGCTGTAGACTATGGATCTTATGTCGGTATGAATATCGCGAGGTACAATTCGGTACTAAGCATATCCATATTAGCTCCTGTACTAATGAAAATCTGTGCTATCGACACCACCTCGTTGTTTAAAATCGTATATCCAATCATTTATGCCCTCGTTCCAGTTGCGCTGTATCAGTTCTTTCGCAGGCACACGAGCGATACTCCAGCGTTTCTAGCCAGCTTCTATTTTGTCGCTATGCCACAGTTCTCCGTTGAGATGGCAGCCCTTGCAAGAGAAGAGATCGCTCAGCTCTTTTTAGTGCTCGCTCTTTTAATGATCTTCAACAAGACGTTTAACAAAAGGACGAAAGAAAGCTTACTGATACTGTTCTCTAGCGCAATGATTGTTTCACATTATGGAATCTCATACCTGTTCATGTTCGAACTGATAATCGTTTACGCTCTGTTGTTCGTGATGGATCGCGGCGCGCGTGGCACCGTTAAGCCCAACAAAAATCTCGCCTTATGGAAGTCTAAGGCGCTTTTACGAACCTCGTCTAAGGAGCCCCGACACAGCGGAATTACCCTTCTATTTGTCATTCTATTTTTGATGATCACGCTCCTGTGGAATGCGTACGCCGGCGGAAGATCGACCTTTCCTCTTCTTATTCGTGCACTTACAAATACTATAACCACAAATTTTCTCTCTTCGACAAGCGCACAGACACTAGCGAAATTACATTTGTCTACTACCCCTCTCGCTTTGATCGCCTCTCGCTTGAACACGT
>JAJRBK010000087.1 GCA_028679495.1 Methanobacteriota archaeon | reverse complement strand
GGGAGTCAGCTGAAGAATGGGGATAACTCTCGAGACCTCTTCGATGGTGAGTGCCTTGAAATAAGGCAAGGTGTAGTAGATGCGGAGGAAGCCGACAAGAATTGTAAACGCGAGTATTCCCAGCGGTAACGGTGTTAAATGAAAGAACGCAAGTGTCACTAGCGGCATGAGGCTTGTGATACTTATTACCAGCACATAGGCTAGCGGCGGTATCCTGTAGTCGGAAATCAGGATCTTATCAATGATGTTAACGCCAGAAATAAGTACTGACGACAGCAACGCAAAATAGAACCACTCTACTGCCATAACAGGGCCTGTAGCCACGAGTTGACTTGTAGCTACTTACAGTTTACGAGTTTTTTTCCCCGCCAGCTGCAATAGTAACTTCGATTGGGCTAGAAAGACGCGCTTGCGACACTTAGTCTAGCAAGGCTAGATCTTGCTCGTTTTTTCACTTTGACGGTCTTCGTGACTTACGACGTTGTGGCGCTAGGAGTCTCAACTGGTCCACAGTCCCAAGGTAGGTACCATCTAGCAGATACGCTTGCGCTTCTTCGAGCAGTATCACGTGATGCGCAAATAGCGGCCCTAAAAGCGTGTCATACGTAGCTTCGTTGAAAGCAATTCCTCCTACAAGCTCATTAAAAGCTGGCATGATGATGACACGCGGGTCGGCGTAGCCGTTCAGTTTGGGATACCTTTCTCGAAAGACACTTTCAATGAAGTGCGTTCGAATCCACACAGGCTTGGAACTTACGTATCCCAGCGAGTCAGCCAAGCGCACTATCGGATGATTGTGCCCCAAGATGACGTTACTACACGTCAAGAGGTCAGCTGAAGGCCACGTATGTCCGTGTACGAGTCCAACATCACCGATTCGGCAGCCCCTCGATGAGTGTAATTTGATGCCGAAATGCGTATCGCGAGGAATCAAATATTCAATGCCGCCGTCGTGATTGCCGAGCACTATATCTACAGGCGCGCATTCCGCGATCGATCGCAGGAACTGAGGGATGTCGCTGCGCTCAAGGGGCGACGTTTTGCCAATCGAATGCTTTACGTCCCCGAGAAGCACGATGCGCTGGGAATTAGTCATTTCCAAGTATCTAAGCGTCCGGCCAACGCGTTGCTCTATCTGAGATGGAATGTTTATGCCGCTCAATGAGAGTTCGTGCTCGATTCCTAGGTGTAAATCTGCCAATACCAGAGTATCGCCAACGGTCAGCGCAGGCTCATTTATGAGGGGCTGCGGTTCGAGTTGCCCTGTCCTTTCCGTGTGCAGGTTCATCTTAGCTCCTCGAGAGCAGAAAAAAACGCTTCCACAGTTTTCGAAGACTGTTTACTGTTGGGCGACAGCAAAAAAGATGGCGCGTCTCTGAAGTTGCTAAGTTCAACCTGCGGGAACCGCAATCCTCGCGTCGGCGTACTATCGTAGAAAGGACGCACGAATTGCGATGCTGGTTTGCCCGTTGCTCTGCCCAACCGCGACCCACACTGAGTCTTGTCCCTTCACAAATGTGATCAAGCCGCCGGTTTCATTGGCGCTAGTCTCTCTGCTGACGTTGTAACCTCGTTCCAGCATCTGAGTTTTATAGAATTCGAGAACCTGTTGAGCAGAATCGTTCGTTTGGTAGGTTACCACTTGTCCGACAAGAGGAAGACTATTACTTGACGTTCTGTTCGCATTAGGATATTCAGGGACGTCAGACGGCCCGCCAGCTCGTGAAGTGTTTGCCTTTGTGACGTTTTCTATTTTGGCAGTGCAGCCACAGCTTGCTAAAGCTAATCCTGTAATTACAACTAGGAGCAGGACTGCTTTCAAAAATCTCATTGCACCCCGATTGCTCAGATTTCAAATAAAGCTTGCGGTAATTCGAGGATTTGCCTATCGAATTGGTGTTTATTTGTCACTCGGTTAGTGCTTCGGGGCCACTTCTTGTCTGGACGTTCACGATCACAACGCAATGTCCAAAAGCTTTACCTAATCACTGAGTATTTAATGCGAGGTTTACAATGTTGTCGACTATCCCAATTGAGCTAAGAGAGATCAACAAAGACAGTATAGATAAAGAAATCTTAAGAGCGGGCGTAATAGCGGAGCTCGACGCGATCAATTTGTATGAACAGATGGCCGCACTGACGAAAAACGAAGCGATAAGAGCCAGCCTCCTTGACGTGGCGAAAGAAGAAAAGACCCACGTGGGAGAGTTTCAAGCTCTTCTCTTGTCGCTTGATCAAGAGCAGGTTGAGGAGCTGGAGCACGGCAAAAGAGAGGTTGAAGCATTGGCAGGCAAGAAGCTCGGCATTTGAGGGTGCCGCGTTTTCACTCTTGCCAACGAGGATGATTGCCGACACGTCCTAAGCGCAAACTGTCACGAACGACCATAAAAACGCTTGTCTAACCATTGCGGCAAGTATGGTAGATGCAAATCTAGCTGCACTATTGGCACTCGCTGTATTAGCTTTAATCCTAGTCGTCTATTTGACAAAAATAGGTAACAACGTCGGCCATCTCTTTTTGCTTTTAGGCCTAGGATTGTGTGTCATCGCATTGTTCCCGTACATATTCAACACACCTAGCGACATCGGCGTTATATTGGCCATCCTCGGTCTCGGCTGCGTCGCGTGGGGCCTGACGTTGAGGAGGAAAAGGTTCAGACCGAAAAAGAAACAGTTTTAGCCTTGCATCTCGTCCTAACTTTTGGTACCTGTTTGAAATTAGGTCGACCAAGCGCTATATGTTCAGGCACGCTAAAGTAATATGAGCGATCAGACGGTCAGAAATGCTGAGTAGGACAACACGCTTTTTTGCGCGGGCACCTCAATGGAACCACTACTGAGACGTGCGCGAGAATGCGCACAAGAACTCGAAAAGCAAGAGGAAGTCATTGTAATCTCTCACGTGGATGCTGATGGTCTTGCCTCCGCCGGCATAATTAGTCGTGCCCTAGACAAAGCAGAAATAGGTCACACAGTCAAAATAGTTAAGAAACTAGATGCCTCAGTCCTCCAAGCAATCTCAGATGCAGAAGCCGTGGTCTTCACGGACTTGGGAAGCGGAAGTTTAGACCTGATCGACGATTTCGGAGCGCTGTGCGTCGTGGCTGACCATCATCGCCCGCAAGGCAGATCCGAAACGGTGCTTCATTTAAATCCACACCTCTTTGGCTTCAACGGAGCTACGGACTTGAGCGGGTCTGGTGCGACTTATTTGATAGCGCGAGCTTTAGGAGAGAACACAGAGCTTTCAGATTTGGCAGTCGTAGGCGCGGTAGGCGATCTGCAGCACGTGAGAGCAGGGCGACTTCAGGGAGTAAATAGGCTTATCCTAGAAGAAGCTAGTAAGCACGCAATCGTCAGAGTGGAAAAGGATTTG
>JAJRBK010000086.1 GCA_028679495.1 Methanobacteriota archaeon | reverse complement strand
GAAACCAATACACGAATGAACATAAAAAGTCATTCAGTGATGATGGGGCGGCCAATATGACTGCGTAAAAGCGCGGCGACGACGCGGGGGTCTGATGTTTCAATAGCTTCGGTCAGATAAGTGTCAGCGACCTGCTCAAACCGGACGGCTTTCCCGTCTAACGAGGCCTGAACTACCTGCGTTGCCTCCGACGGCACCCGTTCTAAGTCTACATCGGTAAATATCCGCGATTTGGACGCCGCTTTAACCGCGGATATCACGGCTTTGAGCTTTTTGTGCTGCTTCTTAAGATCGACAAGTTGCTGCTGTAATCCGATGCGGGCCCTCTCTTTGTTCGGGTCGATTTTTATGTCGTAGAGTGCACTCTCTTGTCTCAATACCCCCATTTGCGCAGAATCATCAACCGCCCTGCCCAAACACGCGAGCGCGCTGCGAACCAGTTGTTCTCGCTTCTCGACTAGACGAAACGCATCGGTCAATTTGAGGACTAAATACTCGGTTTCAAAGTGCAACGCATCGGTGACAAAAACCGCCTTAATGGGCACTAGTTTCGATTTCTGATCCAGCTTAGGCTTTATCGGCATGTATCGCCTCTATTTTCCTTCTCGCTTTTCACGGGGTCGTCCAACACACATCATATACGAGCGGCGCGTTTTCTGGAGCGGTCAACATAAGAAAGATAAGCCTGCGCAGATAAAGTTAACCGTTTTTTTCCTCGTCTGTTGGAACGTAAGACTCCAGACTAGTCCGCTTCGCATTGAAAACCGTACGGTTGAAACGGAAGGCGCAGTGCGCTTACAGATGACGAGTGGCGACGTCACCGCATCACATGAACACGAGGGCAGGACGCACCGTGCGCAGCTGAACGCGCTCAAACGCATTTCTGAGACACTTGTTAGCGTTAAACGAGGAATACTATTTTTTAGTCTCGCGCGTCACATAAAGCAAGATGGATGCTACAGAAGCTATCCTGTCACGAAGGAGCATACGCAAGTACGATAAGGAGCCCGTTTCTGATGGGGATGTCGAGGCCTTGCTCAACGCCGCCATGCACGCGCCATCCGCCGTGAATGAGCGGCCGTGGCACTTTGTGGTTATCAAAGACCGAAAGACGCTCGAGGCGATCTCACAAATAAGCCCGACCGCTCCAATGGTAAAATATGCACCTATAGCGATTGTGGTCTGTGCGGATACGACGTTAGAGAAGTTTCCTGGCCTGTGGCCGCTCGACTGCGCAGCCGCCACGGAAAATATATTGCTTGCCGCAACTGCGCGGCGATTAGGCGCAGTGTGGACGGCGGTGTACCCCTTTGACGAGCGCGTCGAGGGCGTACAAAAACTGCTCGGGCTGCCAGCACACATAGTCCCTCTGTGTGTCGTCCCTGTGGGACACCCTGCAGAAACTCCGGCCCCGGTCGATCGATTCGATCGCGCGTGTATTCATCAAGAAGCTTGGTAGCCTCGTGGCACGATAGCGCTCTCGGAATGAGGCACGCGTAGGGAGGGGCCCGTTGGCCTTTGCTGCGTGAAGAAAATGAGGTAGGTGAGATTAATGAGTGAACTATATTCCAAGAATGTCGGCGTGGAATTCGTAGAGAGGGCGGGGATCGACGTCAATCAGCTGATCGATAAACTGAAAAAGGCCGCTGCCGCGGAGTTTACGACGTACTACTACTATACGCTCTTGAGGATGCACTGCTCAGGGCTCGAGGGAGAGCAGGTAAAGGAGATTGCCGAAGATGCGCGGCTCGAAGATCGCCTTCACTTCGAGACGATCGTCCCACGCATTTATGAGCTCGGCGGCGAACTGTACGGCGATCTACGGGAGCTCCACGACGATGCGGCGTGTTCGGCGGCATATTTGCCGCAGAACCCGAGCGATGTACGGGCCGTGCTCAGGGTGCTGCTCGACGCTGAGCGGTGCGCCGTCGCGATCTACACAGATATTTGTAACTTAACGTTCGGCAAGGATCACCGAACGTACGCTCTGTCGCTCGCGATACTTCATGAAGAGATAGAGCACGAGGCGTGGTTCCAGGAGCTGCTCGAGGGAAGAGCTTCAGGACACTTCAGAAGGAGGAGGCCGGGAGAGGGGCCTTACACGCAGAAGTTCAGACACGTTGAGTGAAAACTAGAGCGCAAGAGAGCTGCAATTCACGCACTAGAGCATTTGCCGCACCGGCAACACTGTGATGCGACGCTACTATACCAAGAATTGCGCAACACATCATATAGTTAGCACAACGCGCAGCCTCCAAGCTCAAGACCTGTCGGAAGGTGTGACCGCCTGTATCCACACGCTTGAACTACATCGATGAGAACCTATCCACCGCAGCCTCTCTTTCACAGACACTCAAAGCCGTGACGCTTGCGCACGCTCCTTAAGAGGCGGGTGCCCGTGCCCCTGCCCCGCTTTTGACATTCTGGGACAGAGGTTCGATGGCTGCGGCTCTTAGAGCCACGTTGTTCGGTTAAAAAAGAAGGAAGAAATGGCTCTGGAACGAGTTGCCAACTCGTTCCATCCCGATCATTGATAAGGTAGGTGGGATATAGAGAGTAGTGCAAGGCTATACCTTACGTGCATTGCGGCGACCATACGAAACGACACTGACAATGCATGATGCAAACGAACGAACGATGGGAACGGTCGATACTTGGCATCTCCTT
>JAJRBK010000085.1 GCA_028679495.1 Methanobacteriota archaeon | reverse complement strand
TACGAGCACTTGGCCGAGGAAGCGCGTGCCCGTCTCCCCTCAAATGTGGTGGTTATCACGGGTGATGGATCGCTTGGGTACCCGAAAGAAGCACCGTACGATCGCATCCTTGTAACGTGTTCCGCCCCTGACGTGCCTCCGTCTCTCCTCGCACAGCTTCAGGTCGGTGGTAGAATGGTCATACCGATCGGCAAGCGATCTCAAGAGTTGTTCCTGGTTTGTAAGAACACTGAGATACGCAAGGAGGCACACGGTGCCGTTGCTTTCGTCCTACTCATTGGTGCACAAGGATTTCATGAGCGTGATGTAAGCTAAACAAGATCGATAACGTGACGAAAAAAAAACCAAATCACAACCACTGAGCCAGCGATCTTTGGCCTGAATTGTGCTGAGCTTCTGATAATTGTTGCAAGGTGTTTTCTACCCTGTCTCTTGAGAAATCGTGCTCGTCGCAAAGAAAATGGAACAGACGATCCTGTTGTATAGGCGTCCATTCGAGCACATAATTATCCGTAACGTTTGGATTTAAGAAGAACTCTTTAATCGGTACGTAATCAACGCTTTCGTCCAATTCCTCGAGAGCTTTTTCTATTCCTGATTGTTTTATCATTTTCAGCGCTTTTTTTGGCCCGACTCCTTTTACGCCCTTATTATAATCTGTGCCGACTAATATGCCGACGTCTATTAACTGTTCTCTAGTTATCTCTAAAGATTCAAGGATATCCTCGAGATCGAGGAGTTCAGGACTCACACTGATATGCACGTTTCTGCCCGGCAGTTTTCGCCGTCCAGTTATCGTAAGATTTCTAACGAGGCGTGGCGCTCCAAAGAGGAGCGCGTCAAAGTCTTGCGACCCCGTAAAGGAGACATCGCCTTTAATAGTCATATATGCTGCCTGTGCTTCTCCTTCACTTGGAGCTTCCACAACGGGTATTCCTAAGTACTGCAGCAAACACTTTGAGCTCTCTAAGATATACTCGTCAACCCGAGATGATGCCTGAGCGAACTTGAAAGCGTCCTTTCGACCTTCTGCTTTGGCTTGTTCCCACTCTTGCGTGGCGTGCTCTCGTGTCTCTCGTCGTTTGAGCACGGTGCGTCTTTTGAGATCCGGAGGTTCTCCATCAAACACGTAGGCGCACCGGACTCCTGCTTCGAGCATATGCGTGGTGCGATAAAACAATCCTGAAAGATGGGACGTGGTCCTTCCTGCGCTGTCCATAAGTGGCGTACCATCCCTCTGTCGTATAATGCTTAAGAACTGGTAAACCGTGTTGTGCCCATCAATGGCTACAGTGTCGATTTGACCAAGCTCTATCTTAGTTCGTGGAAGGATATCGCCGAGATCAACGCCCATATTGTCTTCTCCAGATACGTGATGATATAGAAATGCACCAATTAAAGCTATGCCAAGATAATCGCACTCTTCTCTAAAAGATGGAGAAAAAGCACAGCAAAGGTGACTGGAGACATAATAAGCCCACTCACCGCAGGAGATGCAGACTCCTTTCTACGTTTATATTTTGACCGCATGGGTTCTATATAGAAGTAGCACGTTTAGGCCATAGCTGATATTTGGAGGCCTATCGCTTGCTCATTTATGCACCACGTTCGCAGGAGTTCTTTGAGTGAACGGTATACTGAAGAGACTCTCACCTTTTGCAATGGCCTTGTTTATTGTCGCCATCCAGCTTATCGCGCTCTTGCTGGCGAGTCCCTTTGAGATGTCAAATGTGAGGGCGTTTGATAATCCCGAATCTGTTTTTAACGCACTCTATTATATCGCGCTCGTCCTCGTCTTCACCGGATTCCTACTCCTCATCATCCGATTAGGAAAGCAATGGATGCTCAAAGTCATTATGGGGGTTGTAATCATCTCCACCCTCTATTTCGTCTATTCGTCGTTGCTGTTGACCATCACCGATATAGGGTGGCTTATAGCGGTGGCAGCAACCGCGATGACGGCGTTTTTACTTTTTTACTATCCGGAGTGGTACGTTATAGACCTAGTTGGGATCCTTATAGGCGCCGGCGCTGCTGCAATTTTCGGGATATCCTTGGCAATTCTTCCAACTTTAATATTGTTAATAGCGCTTGCTGTTTACGATTTCGTAGCGGTGTACGAGACAAAGCATATGATAAGCCTTGCTGAGGGCGTAGTGGACTTGAACCTGCCAGTGCTTTTTGTTCTTCCGCGTAACAGGGGGTACTCTCATATACAATGGGCGCGAGAAGCCTCGACAAGCCCGAAGGAGGAAAAACTGGAAAAGCGTGAAGCGTTTTTTATGGGACTTGGCGACGCAGTCATTCCAACTATTCTGGTAATATCGGCGAACTCTTTTTTAGGTGGGCCGGCTCTTGCCTTCATCAACATCCCGGCGTTCGGTGCCATAGTGGGCACACTCGCAGGATACGTGGCACTTATGGTTCTTGTTCTGAAAGGAAAGCCCCAAGCAGGTTTACCCTTTTTGAATACAGGTGCGATTATCGGCTTTTTAATAGCGTGTTATGTTGTTGGAACCAATCCGTTTTGAACACTCTTCTTATGGGGCGTCCTCGTCTTGAGCCATAGCACTCGCTTGACTCTTGTGTTCAGCAGCTTTGTCGAGTAAGTAATTCAAGACTTCATCGACCCCCTCGCCTGATTTTGTCGACATGCGATAACCTTCAATCGTGGCTATCATAGGCATAATATCTGCTTTGTTGACAGCAACAACGAAAGGTAGCATGATCTCTAACCGAAGTTCGTCTAAGAGGTGTAATTGTTCTGCTAGATCATAGCCACATGAGCCGGTGGGGTCAACGATGAATAATACTACATCTCCAAGATGCTTGAGGGCAGCGATGGCTTGCAGCTCAATGGGGTTTCGCTTATTCAAGGGCCGATCAAGCAGACCTGGCAAGTCTATGATTTGATAACGCTGGTCGGCGCACTGTATGTGGCCAACGATAACCCCTTTCGTCGTAAAGGGGTAAGATGCAATCTGAGGTCTCGCTTTAGTAATTCGTGACACGAAGCTTGACTTGCCGACATTCGGATATCCACCGACCAGAATAGTAGGTTCATTTGTTACGTGAGGGAGCGCATTGATTGTATTACGAGCTTCGTTTAAGAAATCGAGATCCGCCGCTATCTCTCTCATAATAGAGCCTATACGCCCATACACTTGCCTTCTGACCACTGCTGGGTCTTGCACTCGGTCGAGTCTCCCGATGGCAGCCCGAGATAATTGGTAAATCTTAGAGGCAGCCCAACTCACTGAGCTGAGCGATATTTTGAGCTTGTCAATTCCAACTAACGTATCTATAGTGTCGCTATAATACTCATCAATTGAATCAAGATTAGGAAAACGTCTCACGACCATTCGAAGATTATCTACTAAGATGTTTGAGGCGGTCAGAATCATTGCCTTATCAGCTCGTTTGCCAGCCCGTTTTCCAGCCCTCGCTCTGACGCTTTTTCTAAACGCCTTGTCAAGGAGCTCTTGAGCAGTTGGAACGGTCGATATGTTGAACACTTTTCCTTCTTCAACACGAAACCTAATAAACCTTATATCTCATAATTAATCATATTAAATAGAATCATGGAACTGACTTCTGTCCAAAAAGAGATCTTGAGAGCACTCATAAGCTTATACCGCGAAAATCCGCGATCAATTCGAGGTGAAGAGATTGCTCAAATCGTCGGCAGAAATCCAGGCACTATTCGAAATCAAATGCAGTCGCTTAAGGCGCTGCATCTTGTGGAAGGGGTCCCTGGTCCGAAAGGCGGGTATAGAGCAACTAGCAGGGCATATCAAGAACTAGAACTCGATACACTATCTGAAGAAGCTCACGTTGTACTTGTAAGAAATGACGTGGAAGTAACAAACGCGCTCATTGAAGAAATTGATTTCACAACGGTTGCACATCCAGACGTGTGTAGTGCGGTGGTTAAGATAATTGGGAACACTCGCGACTTTAATATCGGCGATACGCTAAAAGTAGGTCCAACCCCTGTCAATAAGCTCACATTTAAGGGCACCGTCTGCGGACGGGATGATTCAGAGAATAAGGTTATTATTACGGTCTCTGAAATGATCTCCCTTCCTAAAACGCGGGTAGGAGATTATGCTTCCGACGCGTTAATCTGCGTTGATGCAGACATGTCGCTACAACAAATCGCTGCAACCTTGATTAATAACGATATTCGCGGAGCACCAGTTAAGAACAATGGCAGGCTTGTTGGCTTTATCACCTTAAAAGACATTGGTAAAGCGGTCGCATCGGGGCAAGGTGGATCAGCACGCGATTTTATGAGTCAGAGTTTGTTTTCGATCGATGAAGAAGCACCAATGTACGAGGCTATACGCTTATTCCAAGAGCGCAAAGTAGGTCATCTATTGGTGACAAGAGATGGAAGTCCTGAAGCCGTCATCACACGAACGGACGTTCTTCGCCAACTTTTCAGCTCCCTGATGTAAACGTTAATTTTACACGTTTCGAGAGCCCCTTCGTCTTGTTATTTCAATAAGAGGGTGGGTTGCACTTTCCAGTATCTCGATATCAGCCAGTGACTTAAGGCCAGTGTTTCGAGCCGTACGTTCCATGCCTAAAGGAACGTCGCGGTCCATAGTAATGATGTACGCATCTATCTCCTCAAGCTTCAACCGCTGAGCAGCTACAGCTCTATGATGCCCGTCAACTAGCAGCGTTTTATCGCGCTTCTTCACCACGATCAACGGCTCTGCAAGTCCCTTTTCGAGTTCGTATCTCCTGCCTTCAAGTTCGTCTGCAAATATCTTTGATTGCGTCGGGACCAGACCATTTATACTCACTTTGTCGAAATGCTCTTCGACTTGAACTTTATGGATCGTTCGCAGTGTCCGCATGAGTTTCCAAACCTTGTCGGGGGTAGCCCGCTCGATCTGCGAACGGATGACGTCTGTGTTTGATATTATACCTACCACGGTATCATTGTCATCGATTACTGGGAGCTTTTTGCTTTCTGACCTGAACAACACGCGGGCTGCATCAAATAAATCCATGTCACGGCGAGCAACAACGAGATTGACTGACATTATATCGGCGACCTTTACCTGTTGATCGCACAGCAGGATGTCAATCGATGAAACATAGCCGATTATCTTACCTTGCTTTACGACGGGAAACCCGTCATGCTTGGTGTTTTTGATAAGGCTTATCACATCTCTGACGGTATCGGTTGCTGAGACTGTGATGACATCACGCGTCATGTAGTCTTCCACTTTCAGTGAGCCCATTGTCCTACTAAGTACTCATGACTTCAAGTAAATTAACCTACCTCTCGTGCCGCTCATGCCCTTATTTTGCCCATGAGCGGCAATTAGATAACATTATTAACCTCTCAGCGTCATTTCACAACTATGGCAGCCGGTGCGATAATTTATGATCCTGCGTACAGAAATCACGACACGGGAAACCATGTCGAGTCCAGTAGTCGATTAGACGCTGTCATGCAAGGCATTGCGGAGAACGAATATGCACGACGCGTTGCTATATTAAAGCCATACAGAGCGACGATTGATCAGGTCAAGGCTAACCATGACGCACGCTATATCGCGGGAGTGCGACGCCTAGCAGATGCAGGAGGAGGATGGCTCGACGCGGATACTTATTGTTCATCACAAAGCTATGCAGTAGCGATGCTAGCAGTCGGAGGCGCCATATGCGCCGTAGATGCGGTGATGGCTGACGTTAGCAACGCCTTCGCATTAGTCAGACCTCCAGGACATCACGCCGTTCGAAACAAGGCGATGGGGTTTTGTATTTTTAATAACGTTGCGTGCGCTGCTAAGTATGCCATGGCAAGTCACGATCTTGAACGCATACTTATTGTTGATTGGGATGTGCATCACGGCAATGGAACGGAGGCTGCATTTTATGAAGACCAACGCGTTTTGTACTTTTCAACACATCAGCGGCCGTTTTATCCGGGAACAGGAGATTACGAAGACGTTGGTGCTGGGGACGGGAAGGGATTCAACATAAACGTGCCCCTTTCTCCTGGAGTGAACGACGATGGGTACAATTACATTTATGAAACGTTACTCGCTCCAATCGCTGCACAGTTTGAACCTGAACTGACGTTTATATCTGCAGGTCAAGACATTCATTATGCAGACCCCATCGGAGGCATGTGTGCAACTGCAAACTGTTTTAGGGAGCTGACTGAACGCATCAAAACGGTGTCGCCTGAGGGTCAAGTCATTGCGGTTTTAGAGGGAGGATACGACTTGGAAGCCCTAGCAAATTCAACGATCGCCATTTGTGGCTCCTTATTTGGTTTTGCCACCTCATTTGTAGAAGAGGATGTTGAACTGGGCATTTCACAGGATGTCCGAGCTCGGGTGGAAAAGGTTAAAGAAATCCAAGCGCGCTACTGGGACCTGTGAGCCCGATCACAGTTATTGAGCGTCCTATTGAAAAAGCGTGCCAAGAAAAACCCGAGTGTCGGATCGTAAAGCAGTTCTTCGTCTCTCAAGACATTGAAACCCCGCCCCATAGCTTGCCTGATCGCTTCGCTTGATCGCATGGTCTGATATTCACTTTTAACAAGCTGGGGGAAACTTGTGAACTTGCGCTGTATCTCAATGACATAGCGCCCCTCTTCAATAAAGGGGCCCGTCAAAACAGTCGGATTGCTTTCGTATGTATCCTTGAAGTTTTTCGCATGTCGCTTTGAGTCGGCTGACGGTCCCATGTGTCTCTTGACTGCAGGCAGCTCCCATACCAGCATCTCAAACAATAGGAGTGCGTTACCACGATCATAGTAAATGTCACCGCGCAATTCGCGAAAGTCATGTCTTCTAAGGGTGCTCTGTACTCCTCTGGATGCTCGCTCGAGTTGTGGGTACGCTACATCATCGACTAAGTCTGGCAAAGTAAACTTCACGCCGAACAATGCGGTTTTACGTTTTTTCAAGATGTTGCGAAGGGCGTTCTCATCGAGCGGCGGCACTTCGCGGGGGAAGAAACATTGCGTACACGGGTTTTCGATGAAGCTTCGTGCAGAGTCAATAAAAGTGGAGAAGCTATCTAACGAAACCGCGGCAGCTACGTTTCGATTCACGTCAACAGGATCGATGACCACAAGTGGATCGTAAAACGCGTTGTCGCGACTGGTGTTGATGGTGATATACGTTCCGATTTTCCAGTTTCGAGCACTTTCTAGCACGCCTGCGAACGAACCGTACTGAATAACGAGGAGCTCGCACAGGTAGCCGGAAAACCCTTTTCTGCGTAGCTCTGCACCGTATATGCCCGCGCCTTTCAAAAACTGCTTAAGCAAGCGAACCTCATCCTGCTTGCCACCGAGATGCTCAGTCACATACTTTTGATGAAAGGGGGTCCTATCAACTGCAGAGAGCATTTTGCTTGTGCTCTCTATTACGTAGTGAGGAACTATGTCTATAGAAAAGC
>JAJRBK010000084.1 GCA_028679495.1 Methanobacteriota archaeon | reverse complement strand
CCATCATGCTGTTTAGCGTAACCGTAACGCCGCTTAAGGTGATCGGCATCCCGAGTAGTTGTAACGTCGATATAGAAAGGATTGCTGTGACGCGAGAGAAAGGCGCCGACAACGCGCTCTCTACCAACATCGGAAAAACGACAGCCACTCCAAACAACCCCAGTAGCATAAGAGGGATCTTTGAAGCTTTTCCGAAAAAGAGCGTAAACGGTGCAACAACTGCGAAAAAGATCGCAAAAAGTCCTATGACTAATTCATTGGGAGATACAGCAACGTGGTACAGTAATGCTACGGAAGCGCCGGAAAGCAATATGCCAACAAGCACCCATCGCGCTTGAGATTCGGCATCGTTGATAGCCCTTAAGATGTCTGATCGTTTAACAAAGACCCATGCGACACATAGAAAGAGGACAGCCCACAGATAAAATCCATTCTGCTTAAGAGAAGCATAGTCAAGAGATGAAAGATGATTTGTCACATCGCCGCTAAGCGCCAAAAAAATAAGCAGCACACTTGCAAGCCACAACGACGTTCTTAGCGTGATTTTTTGCCTGCTTGTTAAACGCATAACTATTGAACGATGCATAAGCGCTCCTTGGTATTAACACGTTAAGCTTACAAACGACGATCGTGACGGCGCATGACAGACGATACCCTTTTATCAGTTACAAGAGTGTGGAAACTTGCATAATATACTTTTTATGGAAATCATTAATGCCCGAAAATCAGATAGCGGTCAGAATTGACGTAGACAGCGTGCGAGACGTCGCTTATTTGCCACAGCTTTTTGATTTGCTAGAGCGCCTTGACATTCGAGCTACGTTCTTCCTCGCTACAGGTCCAGATAAAGTAGCCCTCAATCTCCTTAGATATATAACCCATCCGCGACTTTATTTGAAGTTCTTAAGGTCAAGGCCGCTCAGATACGGTTTACAAAGTTTTGAAGGCTTGGTAAGAACACAAAACGTAGAAGAAGCGTATCCATCGGTCCTAAAAAGCGTGAGTAAAAAACATGAGATGGGGCTGCACGGGTACGATCACTATGTGTGGATGAATACGGTGCAGGGTGTAGACGATGAGACGGTCGCCCGATGGATCAGCAGGGGGACAGAAGCACTAGAAGCCGTAACCGGTGTTTGTGCGAGGAGCTTTGCCTCGCCTGGGTTTACCGTTACAGATGGAATGCTCCGAGCGATTGATTCTTTTTGCTTCGATTATTCCAGTGATTTTAAGAGTAGCTCTCCTATGTCACCTTTTTACCCCGAAATCGGCGAGAAGACCTCACAAGTACTACAGGTGCCTGTCTCAATGGACTCAATTGGTGAGCTTTTGGGCCAAGGCATAAAGAAAGAGGATATTCTCCCGAAGATACGAGCAAGCATTGACGTGTGGCATAGTATGGGGCTACCTTTCGTGCTCTTTATTCATCCAGCTTATGAAGTGGGCTGCGAGGCGAGGCTCTTCAGCTCTATGCTGGAAGAGTGGGCGTGTGACCCACACCTTACATTCCTCACATTGGCTCAAATAGCACAACAGTGGAAGGTGCGTCTTTGACTTCGCTTAAGGTAGCACACATCTACGAGCTCGGACCATTGGAAGATGGAGTATTGCTTGGCGGCATTGAAGTCGCATTGCTTGAGTTGTCAAGAGCACTAGCACGCCTTGGTCACGAGATAACAATCATAAACGGTGCGAGCAGGGGAGCTTCTGAATTCCACATTGGGGATGTGACGGTTAAAACCTTAGATCTCGCAGGCAGTATGAGACGGACGTGGGATCCTGCGAACCTCAGGCTGGGGAGACAGCTTACATTTCCCTTTGCAACGCTGGCGGCCGATCTGTCCGGGTTTGATGTGTACCACGGACACTTCTACACATCTGGAATTGCAGCAAATGTACTAGCTCGCAGATACAAAGGTACCCCCGTTAACACCCTCCATGGATCATACTACGATATATGGCGCTATATCGAACCACCAGTTATCGCATCAGGCTACAGGCTAGTGGAACGCGTGCTCGCTCCTTCGCTTGCGCGCGTGTCAAAAATCCAAATCCACACAGGAGAATATTTTGCCCGCAGGGTAATACAATGGGGGGGGCCAGCAGCTAAAGTCCAAACCATACATAATGGTTTTGATCCACAAGTGTTTAATCCCCGTGCAGTGCCCTCCGACGTGCTGCCGCACAAGCCGATTCTCTTCACGGCGCGTAGGCTTGTTGAAAAAAACGGGCTTGAATACCTCATTTCAGCGATGCCTGACATCGTTGCATCAAATGACGCCCAGCTCGTTATTGCTGGGGACGGGCCCCATCGATCGTATCTTGAAAGGCTAGTTGCCCGGCTCAACCTTGCGGGGGACGTGTCCTTCATTGGTGCTGTGCCGCATTCAAAGTTGCCAGGACTCATCGTAGCATCAGACATCATAGTCATTCCGAGCTTGATGGAGGCATCGAGCCTCTTCTTGATCGAGGCAATGGCCTGCAAACGGCCAGTTGTTGCGACAAATGTCGGCGGGATACCCGAAGTGCTAGACACGGATTGTGGCGTGCTCGTAAATGCTAGAGACCCTGACGCGCTCGCCCAGGGAATAAAACAGCTGCTGTCTGATCAGCGTTTGCAAAACAAGCTCGCAATAAACGCTTACAGAGCTGTGAAGGAATCTCTCACATGGGATAATATCGCTCGCATGACCGAAGAGGCGTACCTCAAGGCAGTCGGAGCATGTCAATGCTAGCGGTAGTAATCTGGAACGACCGCGACCCGAAATTCTGTGCACTTCTTGCAGGCATCAACGGGCACTAAGCCGAAAGCCCCACAACGCACGTATTGAGAGGTCTCGTACCGTTCATACCCCATAAATGCCATACAGGCGACATCGGGTTCTGTTGTGCCAGTCCCTAAGCCCATACATCCCCCAAAAAAGGTGGTATGAAGTGTTATTTAAAGGTTATCGCACCTTGAAGCACGGGGCTGTTTTAATACGTTCACCCACGGGCTACGGTAATGAACCCCGTGTGACCAACTCGCGTGACAGGCCGTGTCCCACGTTTTCCAAACTGAATCTCCCTCTCTGATGCCTCAAAGGTTGTGATTTGAGAGAGTCCTTCTAACCTCCTTCTTGCTTCAAATGCTTGTTCATAAAACGGCGAAAATGTTGCTATAAAGCCGCCTGGAACTAAAAACTCTTTGACGACGTCTATGGCTTTACTAATCTCATATAGATCGAGAGTGATCACGTCAAACGCTTTTTTTGATGAAATCTCGAGCACGTCGCCGTCGATGACTTGAACGTTCGTTAATCCGGCCTGTTTGACGTTTTCTCTCGCTCGTTTAGCGAACTCGCCCTTAATCTCATAAGTGATCACCTCTCTTGCGATACTTCCGAGGAAGATCGCTGTAATCCCTGATCCGGTGCCTGCGTCAAGCACGACATCATCGCTCGTAAGACCCGTATGCGCGATCAGAGCTCCGATATCTTTGGGCATCATCGGCGCGCCACTTCGTTTAAGGTGATGAAAATAATCAGGAGCTCGCGGTTTTATGACTCTAAACGCGGCGCCGAGATGCGTGGAGACGATGCTGCCGTATTCCAATGTTTTCAGCGTGTTAAGATCAATTACACCATCGTCAGTGTGAAGTTCACCTTCAGATTTGACTAAAAATTCCTTACCTTTTTTAGTTGCTGAGACCAAGAGAGCTTTATGTACCATTGTG
>JAJRBK010000243.1 GCA_028679495.1 Methanobacteriota archaeon | reverse complement strand
GCACAGCCGTCGCGAGTACCTGCGCTGGGCGCGCACGATCCTCGGCTGGTCGCTGTACCTTTTCGCGAAGCCCTGAGTGCGACTCCTAAAACTCTACTGTAAGACATTAGAAGTGAAACAGGGGTGAGGCATGGATGACGCAATTCCCTTGTACTGGGGCATACACGAGCAGCTACCCCTTGAGGGGGATCCGTTTGCACTGGGACACGGCAATTTGCGCACCATCATACGCAAGACACGGTGTTTTATTGACGCAGAGACGCATGCAATGCCCAACAAGCCCAGCGGGTGTATTGTCGAAAACCGGACAAGTAGGCCACGTCGCCTCAAAGAGACATGTCAATAGCTATCTTGTTGCAGTCTAAATGATTTGTGGAATAAAGAGGTGGGTTATTGTCCATAAACGGGCTTCGAGGAGCTCAGGATTTCACCACACGAGGGAATTCCTGAGGGAACACAATGCTACTTCGGGACAATGACGACCTGAGGACATTCAAGAACCTGACATTCCCGGTCAGCAGATCAGTCTCTGCTGCCTATTCAGCGATGCCTTTGACCATCCAGCGCACGATGTCGGAGCGGCTGACAATTCCCGCTAGCCGCCCGTCTTCAACGACCGGGATCGGGTTAGCCTGTCGTCCCACCATCAATTCGGCCAAATCCTCGATGCTGGCGTCCACCGTGATGGTCATTGCCTTCTCCGACATGATTTCGCGGGCTGTGAGGCCAAGCATGTGATGCAGCCGCTCCCTGATGTGGGCCGGGGGTTCGAGATAGATCGTGGCGTTCAACAGGGTGAAGAAGGCGGGCAGCTTGAAGCGGGTGTTTCGGACGACCATGTCCAGCTCCGTGACTACGCCGAGCACGCGGTCCTGCTCGTCGACGACCGGCACACCGCTGATCCGGTGTTGAGACATGAGGAGGGCGATGTCACTTACGCTGGTGCCTGGCGTCACCTTGACTATGTCGCGGGTCATGATGTCACGCACGTAGCATCGCGTGGGTTCGGGGGTGGTCGGGTCCATTGTTGGTCTCCGCAATAGATTGATGTCTAAGCGCTTTCCAATGGAATGTTAGCAGGGAAGCCTGCTCTGTGTAATCATCGGAACCGTATTCCTCGACTCCCCGATCCCGTTCGAGAGAAAAGACCTGCGCGGCACAGGGTGCCCACGTCCTCGAACTGTGTTATGCAAAGCCATGCCGCCGATACTCTCGATCACTTGGCCGGTTATGTCGGCTACCCGGACAACTGGCCCGGAGTCAAGCTCCCAAGATACGCATTCGAGGAGCTCAGGATTTCACGACGCGAGGAAACTCCTAAGGGAACACAACGCGACTTCTTGGGACTTTGGGGCGGAAATGCTTCTCAGCAGGGCTGTTTGGCTCAGTTTCCATTGGATGGTGGACCCGTGTCAGCCGTGCTTATTTCGCCGGGCACAGGCGCTTGAGTTCCTCGAACCAGGGCGCCGCTATTTCCGGCGAGAGGAATGATAGGACCAGGCGTTATGCTCCAGTACTCTTTGCAGTTTTCTTTGCATCCGGAATCGGAGAGGGTACGATTGAATCTCTCTTCATCCTAGGGTGAGATTTCGCGCCGGATTTGCAGTACTTCACGATAACAGGCGGCTGCCTTCTCTGCATTTCCGGAGTCCGCCGCTGACTTTGCTCTTTTCTCGAGAAGTGCCGCTAGCTTCTCTTTAGTTCTCGTTATCAACCGTCGGTATTGCGCAATTGGCTTGGCAAGAGCAAGCGTCTGACGGTACAGCCACTCTGCCCGGTCGAGGCTCTTCTTGTCGTCGAAGTATTCGCCCAGAATCTGAATAGATTCCGCGAAGCGCGCATCGTGCAGATCCACAGCGTGTCTTGCCATTTCGAACGCGTGCTCTTCTGATTCGGTTAAGACCTGTTTTGTCTCAGGGGACAGGTTCTTTGTCCAGGGATCAATCAGGCACAAGTGGTTAACCACATATGTAAATGACTCGATCTCTTGATCTCCAAGTATTTCCTGGCCGCTTCTGCGAACCTCTGCCGCGCGATTCATTTACACCTCTGTGTTGTCCCGCAATGCCGCTTGCAGTGCGGCGATTTCTTGATTTTTGATATTCAGGTTTATGATGAACATTATGGTAAGAGCAATAATAATGACTGCGGCTGTTGCGGATATCGCGGCTATTAACTCCGCACGGGTGAAAGGGGTCCGGATTTTTTGATTTCTTTTATTCAGTGCGCGGATACAGCGGCGCACCAGGTGGACGTACAAATCGGTAGAAATAATCCATAGAATGTACGCAGCTGTTGCGAACATCGCGGGTATGCGGGGATTGCGACGGCACCAGCGGATCGTGCGGCCCACTGGACCGATCGGCCGGGCATTGATGGGTTCCATCTTCTGCCAGCGATCAAGGTCGTCAGCCAACTCGCGGGCGGACTGATAGCGATCTTCCGGCCGCTTAGCCATGGCCTTCATCACAATGGTTGCCAGGTCGGCGGGGATTTCGGGATTCAGCCCCCGTGGGGCCGCCGGCTCCCGGGTCAGGATCTGCGAGAGCACGTCCTGCGGAGTCTTCCCCTCGAACACCGGCCGCAACGTCAGCAATTCATAGAGGGTGGCTCCAAGGCTGTAGATGTCGCTGCGTTGATCCACGGGACGTCTGGCGGATTCCGCCTGCTCGGGGCTCATGTAGCGAGGAGTTCCGAGCATCGCGCCGCTTTGAGTCATTGCCGGATCATCGGCCTTCCTTGCCAGTCCGAAGTCGGCGACGCAGAGCACGCCTTGATTGTCGAGAAGCAGGTTCGATGGCTTGATGTCCCGGTGGATGACCTTGCGCTCGTGCGCATATGCCAGCCCCTCGGCGGCCTGGATCCCTATTCCGGCGACCCAGCGGAAGTATTCTTCCTTCCCGGCAGGCACTCCGGCTCGAATCCGGGCTGACGGATCCATCGGGCCCTGAACCGCTCT
>JAJRBK010000083.1 GCA_028679495.1 Methanobacteriota archaeon | reverse complement strand
CTTTGCTCAGTTGTTTCGGTTATCTAGAACGAAGAGGATGGCCATAGCTCGCGCGAAGAGAGACGCCTTAACTATTAAACATCTGCGTCACTTTTATCTAGTTCGACCTCAGAGCTGTCGTAAGGTCTCCTAGCAAAGTGAGCGGTGCAAAGCTGTATGTATTTTCGAGCGACTTCCCTCCACGTGATCGAACGGCCATACATGTAGGTTCGAATCTCCATCTCCCGCCGCAAACTATCATTTTGCACGAGTGTGTTTATTTTATCGGCTAAATCCGATGGATCGCCGAAGCGAACCAGCAAGCCGCGTTCATCTGATAGCGCGTCCTTGGCGTGCAGGTAGGGTGTGGAAACAATGGCCTTCCCGCAGCCGATCGCTTGCGAAAGGACACCGCTCGAGATCTGATCCGGGCCGAGGTACGGGAGCACGCATATATCAGTTGCCAAATAGTGCAAAATGAGGTTCCTATTTGTGAGGTACCTATCTACAAAGTGTACGTGGGTTTCAAGTCCCAGTGTTTTAACGGCGTCTTTTAAGCGTTCGCGATAGCGTTCTCCGTCATTCTTGACGATGTTCGGATGCGTTTCCCCAACAATCAGATATACAATGTTAATGCGCGGATTTGCAGCTATAATATGCGGCAGCGCCTCTAAAACAAAGTCTATCCCCTTAGCAGGATGTAAAAGACCGAACGTGGCTAGGACGAATCTTCGCGATAATCCTAACTTTCTCTTTGGTTTCTCGGTGCTAATAAATGGCACATCTGGTACACCGTGTGGAATGACCGTTATTTTGGCAGGGTCAAGACCGTAGGCGTTTTCAAGGATATCCGCCCCTATTTGCCCGGGCACGACGACGCCATCAGACAAGCTGTATATTTCGCGCGTAACCGCTTTAGCTTCGCTTGGCGGTTTCGGCAGAACCGTATGCAAGGTAGTTATGATGGGTTTTTCAAGCACTTCCATAAATTCTATGATATTGCTACCCCAAGACCCACCATAGAGTCCGTATTCGTGCTGTATGTTAATAACTCCGAAACGAGTGGCATTTATTCTTTGCGCTGCTTCAACAAAGCTGATAGGATCCGTATCCTTAATGACATGTGATACTCGTGACTTGGGGTATATTAACGGACTCAAACATCCGTACGCACTCTCGTCTTGGCTTGGATCGATCGCACAAACACTTGCCCTGATTCCGGGCTCCTCGTTAACGATGTTGAGTAACAAATCCTGGGTAAACGTTGCTATCCCGCATTCGCGAGGAGGATAAGTGCTGACAAACATCATGCTTAATCGGTTGAGCGGCATCCATTGTTACGTTGGAGCGTGTCAGACTTAAATCTATTGAAAAATCACGAAAACGCTCTCAACTAGCTAGTATGTGATTGCACACGAAAATCCATATCATGCGACGAAGCGTACTGAGACAAGAAGCGAGGGACCTTCGCGTAACGGCTTAGAACTGCCTTAACAGCGACACGGTGCACAGCATACCGTACTGGCGTAAAGCGAACAGCTTTATAGGCACAGAGCATGCACACTTAGCAATCCATTGCAGGCTGAAGGACATGAAGAGAAATGGTAGCATATAGAACCTCATATATTTCGCTTTCTGGAATTAGAGAGGCGGTTTCACACGCTAAGCCTGGCGCAATCTACCTCGGGCTTGGACAACCAGATTTCGATACTCCGGATCACATAAAAGAGGCTGCTAAGAGTGCGATTGATGAAGGTTATACGGGATATACGCCGAATATGGGGTTCATTGAACTCATCGACGCAATCATTACTTACTACCGAAGATATGACGTGGACGCCCGTAAAGAGAACGTGCTTTGCACGTCTGGCGCTAGTGAAGGCCTCCATCTTTCCTTTGAAGCTCTTGTCAATCCAGGGGATGAGGTTATCGTGCCCGACCCTGGATTTGTCTCCTACAGACCTTTAGTGCATGTTGCAGGCGGCATGCCCGTAGGTGCACAGGTATTACAGGACGACGATTTCAGATTAACGCCTGACACGGTCGCAGAGTTGATCACGACTAAGACAAGAGCGTTGGTCATCAACTCGCCCGCAAATCCAACCGGTGCTGTGCAGCGATTTGACGACATGAAGGCGTTTGTCGAGCTTGCAAATGATTATGACTTTTACATAATATCAGATGAAGTGTATGACCGTATTATTTATGACGCGGAGCACGTCAGTCCCGCTTGCATTGATCCTGAGCGGGTCATCGTGGTAAATGCGGTCTCTAAAACTTACGCCATGGCCGGGTGGCGTCTGGGATATACGATAGCACCTGTAGATATCACCGAGGAGATGCTGAAGATGCACCAATACATACAGGCGTGTGCTCCTTCCGTCTCGCAAAAAGCGGCATACGCCGCGCTCACGGGGCCGAGCGACAGTATTGACGTTATGGTACACGAGTTCCGCAACCGACGGGATCTTATTTTGAAACAGCTCGACGGAATAGCGGATTGCGTTATCCCTCAAGGTGCTTTTTATGTATTCCCGCGATTTCACATCCGGGACACAAGTCTAGATCTTGCCGCCAGATTTGCGCAGGCAGGAGTTATAGTTGTACCCGGCAGCACTTTTGGAGAGTATGGAGAGGGCTACATCCGTATCTCTTACGCGGCGTCTCAAGAGAACATTTGTCGTGCGCTCAGCATTATACAAGAACAACTGTCCTAGCGTCGTAGCGGCACAGAAATTGGAGAGAGCAGATGCGTGTAAGCCGAGTGTCCAATTCGCCGCGCAAGTCAATGACTTTTTTCGACTTTCCCTCGCTTCGTGCGATTGTGCCCCGTTCGACGAGTTCAACTTTAGTACGTAGGTTCAACGACTCCTGAGCTCTGTCTCGACGCTTCGGGTCAATCGTTGCAGGTCATCGACTTCGCCCGTGAAGTACTCGTTTTCAAGCTCCACCGTACTTCATTTCATCGAGATGTTTAACCCGTCTTAAAACGACCTGGAAATGAGTACGGACCTCAGGTATCGACATCAAAACGTGCTCAATCTGACTGGGAAACACATTGATGCCTCGTATAACGAGCATGTCATCAACCCTACCTAAGATTTGGAGGCCAGAATGCTTGTTCTGCCACACGGACAATCGGAGCCCTTTATGCACGTGATGTCACAGTCCAGTAGCGTGATAAGAGGAAGAGCCTCTTTAGTAAAAGAGGTTAACACGAGTTCGCCTCGTTCACCCTTCTTACAAGGCGTGCCACCTGGCTTGAGCACCTCGACAACGAAATGTCGCTCCAAAAATGCAACCCATTTTGCTCCTTGCACTCAAAAGCCACACTCAAGGCCCATTCATCTCAGAAAGGCCGTAGGAATCAAACGCCCGTATGCCAAGCTCTCGCTCGAGAACTGAGCGGGTATTGTCTGACCAAGGTTCGGCGCCGAAGCAGCCCATCTTCAGGGGCAAGTCTTGTTTCGGTTCGAGACCAAGCTCCTTTGCCGTCTCCGCGAGGTATAATG
>JAJRBK010000082.1 GCA_028679495.1 Methanobacteriota archaeon | reverse complement strand
GGTATCTCGACGGTAAGCCTCTCAGCCAAAGCATAACTCATTTTGGGTTTACGATCCATAATCTCTCCGTTAACGAGGTTCAAGCACTGAAACCGGGCGCTCATAAGGTTGTCGCGGAGTATAAAGGAAATCCAGACTATGCAGGCTCACGAGGCGAGGGAACGTTACTCGTCATTGAAAAGCCTAAGCCGTCTCCTTCCCCTTCACCCTCTCCCTCGCCCTCCCCTTCACCCTCTCCCTCGCCCTCCCCTTCACCCTCTCCCTCCATCAGCCCTACAAGGATACCGACGCCGACAGCAAGGCGATTGCCTGTGCAGTAATCATAGAGATAATCCGATGATACACATCGATCAGTTGCTATGATAGGTGAACAGTACCAGACCACTGTTCCTACGATAGGTTGTTGTGGCAGTTACGGAAGAGGCGAAAGGAGCTACTGACGTCTGGCTCACTCACCATGCCGCGCATTAAATTTTGACCCGTCGACGCATCTGATATGCCACTATTGATGCCTTTGAATTGTGTGAACTTGCAGCCAGCGTTTTATGGAGGTTATATCCATACTACCCTTTGCAACAGCGAGAATAAACTGCACAATTGGTGCCTTGGGATCGATATAGTACCCGTTGCGCTCCAAAAAAGGTCACATATCAAAAAGCCCATTCGCTTACTGCCATCAATAAAGGCGTTTGAGCTAATAATACACTCTAGCAGCGCTGCGGCTTTAGAAAAAACGTCCGCATAGGGTATATAGCCTCGAAAGTGGACTTGCGGTCTTTCCAAGCAGCTTGAGAGCATGTTCTCGTAGATGCCCGGATGCAAGCAGGCACGTTGCTCTCCTTCAATCGTCGCCATCATCACGTGGTATGCGTGACGTGCTTCGTCACACGTTACGTATGTAATCGACACTATAGCTCCGCTAGCTCTTCCAGTGCAGCTCGATAGCGTTCGATAACGTCGGCAAGCAACTGATCAAACTCAGTTGCTTGCTGGTGAGCGGAATCCATGCCGATACTCTCCTCGTGAGGCTACTCTCTTACAAACCGGTTGTACATGCGGCTTTGAAAGCCGTGGTACTTTGAGAATCCTTCTGCGTCGCGTTGATCGAGCGACTTATCGTTGAATGAAACGAGCTCTTCAGAATAGAGTGCTTGAGGGGCAGATCGAGCAACGACAGTTGCCGTTCCCTTATACAAGCGCATCGTCACTGTACCTGTAACTCGCTCTTGTGTCTTATCGATAAACGCGTCGAGGGCTAACATAAGCGGCTCATCAAGAAGCCCCTCATAGGCAAGCTCAGCCCAGGTTGAATCGATGAGCGCCTTAACCTTGCGCTCTTTTTGCGTTAACACAAGCGCCTCTAAATCTTGATGAGCTGTCATGATGATCGTCGCTGCTGGATGCTCGTAGATCTCTCGCGCTTTTAGTCCCAGCACGCGATCTTCTATCATGTCAGTTCGGCCGATTCCGTGTTTGCCGCCTAGGTCATTCAATTTTTGAATAAGCTCTAGCCCGCCGAACGTTCGCTCGTTTAAGCCGACTGGGACACCGCCCTTAAACTCTAACGTGATCAGCTCGTCTCCGTTCGCTTTAGAAGGATCAGTTGTCCATTTGTAGATGTCCGCGGGAGGAATACAGGTCAGATCCTCAAGACGGCCCCCCTCAATAGAGCGCGACCACACGTTTTCGTCGATGCTGTAGGGCTTATCAAACGTGATCGGAACGTCAATACCACGCTCAATCGCGTACTCAATCTCTTCAGAACGAGTCATATTGAGCTCCCGCATGGGCGCGTGAATCGAGAACTTTGATGCGCGAAACACCGCTTCGAAACGCAGCTGATCATTGCCTTTTCCCGTGCATCCGTGCGCTACGGCCGACGCTCGTTCTTGATGCGCTGCTTCGACGACTTTTCTAGCGATCAACGGTCGTGCAATGGCATGACCAAGCGTGTATCCCTCATAGTTGCCGTTCGCCTTGATCAAGGGAAAGAGATATTTTTCAACGAACTCTTCTTTTGCGTCAATCGTGCGGTGCTTATCGCTCAGCTTTGCAGCGCGCAGCTCGGCTTTCCTCAGATCGCTTGCTGGCTGTCCAACGTCAACCGTGACAGTGATAACCTCTTCACACGCGTACTTCTCCCTTAGAAGGGGGATACAGACGGAGGTATCAAGTCCTCCCGAATAAGCAAGCACTGCTTTTCTCATCGTAATCACCATACGTCGCTCCAGTCTCCCAAGAACCCGGCCACACAAAGCGTGTTACCGTTCGACCACACGAGTATCTGCAACAACATCACTAAACCGCTGCCGAGGATCCCCCTCTGTCACAAGACCGATTATCAAGTCAAGCAGGAAGAGGAGGCTAATAATCGGAATCCACGCTTTCGTGATGTTTCTGACAAACGCTTTTGTGAAGCTCATCCTACTCCGTAAGGGTCTCACCCGTAGATTCATGACGCTCTTGCCAATTGTTGCGCTCATTGACCCTTCAAACAGCGTATAATAGCCCCACACTACAACTAAGCCAAGGAGCGCAGAAAATCCTGAAAACAATCCGCCATAAATGTCAAAACTGAAGACTAACGAAGGCACGAGGAGTACAAGGGCCAATACAGCGTTCACGACTGCTAAAACGACGAGGAGAATTATTGAATCAATGATAAATGCGATCACACGGCGTATCCACAGGTTTTGTAAGGTACTGCTGGCCAGTATCTCCTCATACCGTCTTCTCATACGGTTCATTCATAGTTCGCCCGGCATAAAAGGATTTTCTTCCACATGCGTGCTTTTATAATGCTGATCAGTCTTTATAGGATTCGTCACAAGAGGTAAAGCCGATGTACAAGAAACTTGCCGTGCTCTTGTCGCTGCTAATATGTAGTACCGGAATCGCAGGATGTATCAACGCGAATAACTCTCCTCCAGAAAACGACAAAGCGCCGGTTCTTCCGCAAACATACAATGTCACAGGCAAGAACTTCACACTTTTGGTGCCTAAAGTCGGACAGTGGGCTCGTTATCGGGTGATTGCGCCAAACGGCTCTGAGTCTTTTCTTACCTACCAAATAACTGAAAAAACTGACGAAAACTTCACGATAAACGTGACCACAGCAGGCAAGAATGCAAGTGCAAAGCCTGTGACTACCAATACGATTGAGGCAAGGTACGATAGTAAGGGGGGCTCCCTAATTAAAGTCTCATCAGGCAGGAATGGGGGCGGACTCTCTGATCTGTTCTTCAATTCGTCGGAAGTCAATGCTCACAAGATAGCCCTTCAAGATGTCAACACCACATATGGCAACCTCACGTGCATTCATTCACGGATCGGTGCGTTCGACATATGGGTGAATGAAGAGGTGCCTGTTACAGGCATTGTTAAATGTGTCACAGGAAACCAGTACGTGCTGCTCGATGCGCTTAACAAATCTGGAAATGAAACGGCTACCTCATGAGTTGGTGACCGTGCCTCCTTAGTTCTTGTCAGCTGGCACAAAGCAAATATATTGTGGCAGGAAAGTGAAAGGATTCTCTCACTCATTTTATCATCAGGTGTGAAGCAAATCCTGTAAACCGCTCCTGCACGAATCAGATGGTGGACCGCGTTGAGAAAAAGTGGGCAGTTATGGCTGCAGCTCATCTATATAACGGTTTATCGGCTTTATCGTGAGGACCTTAGGCAGCGTCCTCCTTCTTTTATGCTAATTACAAGTATCGGCTAAATACGTTACTATAAGCTGAGCTTTGGAAAGCGCGCACAATCGTAAGAACACTTGCGTCAAATCACGTAGCTCTTCGCTTATGGATTACAGCAGAAGCAACGGTGTTCTTTTTTATAGCGACGTAGGCCTAAAAGGTTTAAATCGCCGTATTGTATAGGTTTATCGTCAAATGACGGCGAAATCGAAGGTTGCCTTACGGCTCGCATATTTGGGAACCGCGTATAAGGGCTTTCAAGTCCAACCCGGTTGCCCGACTGTACAAGCAGCCGTGATGCGTGCTTTGCACGACACAGGCGTGTTGCACCCTGAAGACAGCGCCGACTTTTCAGCCTCTGGCCGCACAGACAAGGGCGTTCACGCTCTCGATGCGGTCGTCGCGTTTAGTGTTGAAGGAAGTGGTTCTGTGATCCCTCGGCGTGTCAACAGCAAGTTGCCGCC
>JAJRBK010000081.1 GCA_028679495.1 Methanobacteriota archaeon | reverse complement strand
ATGGTGTAAACAGGCTGAAGGAAATATCAAAAGAAGACAGGTTTTCAGATATCAAGATACTCTAATAATTAGGAATACTGATCGGGCTGGTGCAGGGCCCTACATTATTAAAAGTATCCTAGCGAATGGAGCAATCCTGCTACGATTAAAATTACGCCTGTGAAGAGCAAGATTAGAGATAGCCTTGCTTTATCAGTCGCTTCTTTGCTCGAGGGCTTGGTTCTTTGGTCCAACGGTTGCCGTTTCGTCATGTTTTGTCGCCATTTTGCTCGTTTCAATGGATCGTCGAAGCTATCTACTATTTCGGTTGTTTATCTGTTTTTGCATGCAACTTTTCAACGAGAGCTCATTCATCTCAGCTACATACGTGATCTATCGCAAAAAATGGCAAACGCGAAACAAGTCTTGATTTGAGCGCCAGCGCCTCATTAGTCCCATTCTATCTCAGCGTGCTGTAATGCTGATCAAACGGATCACGTATTTTCCGCCGATCTGTTGTGACTTGTAGTTGTACTTGTAGCGAGGGAACCGCTGTTCAAGCATTTTAAGCTCCGCCATCCTTTCATCAAAGCATCGTTTCGACTGGCAGACAAACACGTACCCCCACCCCGGACGTGCTGCTGGATCCTCGATAAACTTTGTCATAGCTGGATGAGAACTGTTGTAGCTCAGCTTTGCATCCAGGTTACTCTCGTTTACCTGTAGTGCGATCAATTCCCTACGCGTTGCTTGTCTTGATGCTCACCTGAAACTAGTCTTTATTATGCAGCGCCGATATATAATGCATGCAGATGTACTTAACTCGCGAAGAAGAGCGTATCCTCTCAGGCGAATGCGGCCTTGGAAAACAAAAAGCAATGGAAATCTTGGCCGCACTCGGAGAGATCTACGGCGCAGATAAGCTGATACCTATTGAAAGTGCCCAAATAGCAGGTGTTTCCTACAAAACGATTGGCGATGCAGGCCTTGAGTACCTTGCAGACCTCACAGGAAAGGTCGTCGTTCCGGCGATGCTCAACCCTATGGGTATGGACCGATTTAGATGGAAAGAGCTCGGTATTGACAGCACCTTCTTCGAGAAGCAGATGGCAATCATACGGCGCTATGAGATGTTAGGCGTAGAAGCACAATGTACGTGCACGCCTTACTACATCAGAGCGCCGAGAAAAGGCACACACCTGAGCTGGTCAGAGTCCTCGGCAGTATCGTACGCAAATTCTGTTCTAAAAGCTCGGACTAACCGGGAGGGTGGACCGAGTGCGCTCGCGGCCGCTATGATAGGAAAAACGCCGAATTATGGCTTTCACCTGGATGAAAACAGAATTCCAGAGATCTTAGTAAAGCTACAATTCCAGTTGGTTGGGGCTGATTACGGCACTCTAGGCTACGTAGTGGGCAGGATGGTACGATCGAAAATACCCGCTTTTTCATTTGTGAACCAGCCACGCGATGACGAGCTAAAAGCCCTTGGCGCTGGCATGGCAGCTTCAGGTTCAGTCGCCCTTTTTCATCTGGATACGACCGGTAAGTATGAAGAGACTCTAGAGGTGCAACCTGCAGATATCCGCCTTCATTCAACAGGAGAGGCGGATGCTGTTGTGCTCGGTTGCCCACACTGCTCACGGGCTGAGCTTATTGAGATTGAACGATTTTTGCACGGACGGAAGGTGCAAAGACCTCTGTGGGTGTGTACTTCAAGATTTGTAGCACAGCGTGCAGCTAAGACGGTCTCACGAATTGAGGAGACGGGCGCCCGCGTCATTTGTGATACGTGTATGATCGTGTCACCAGCGTTTGAGGGCTGCCACATGATGGTAAACTCCGGAAAGGCGTTTGAATACGGTCCGAGTCTCTGCAGATCGCCTACAATTATGGGATCAACAGAGGCCTGCGTCGAAAAGGCCTGCTCTGCTTGAAAGGTAACGTGCCATGCTGAAACGAATAAGCGGACGTGTGATTTCAAAAGGGGTGGCCAGTGGCAGTGCTCTCGTCTCAAATGCACCGCTCTCATTTTTAGGAGGCGTCAATCCGACAACAGGTGAAATCATCGATCCACGGCACGAATTGTATGGGTGTGCTGTTGCGAAGCGAGTCCTGATTTTCCCAACAGGAAAAGGTTCCACGGTCGGATCGTACGTTATCTACCAGCTTAAAAAGAAGGGGGTTGCTCCTGCGGCAATTATTAATGAAGTGAGCGACACTATTATCGCAGTCGGCGCGATTATCTCAGGTCTTCCGCTTATAGATAAACTGGAGATCAATCCTATTTCATCTATTAAAACGGAATCAAACGTGCTTGTCAACTGTTTCGAAGGGTTTATCGAGGTCGAATTATGACGGATATTGTATCACTCGATGCGATAAACCCCGTATTTCACGTTTACGAGATACGGAACGATGGGATCACCATCCGATACTATGGTGAACCACAAGTCGATGCCCAGACGCTGTACCGCTCCTTGTGGAACGACTTCAACCAGAAGGGGTACCACATTGAGCTCAAACGCGAACACGGCGAGTTCGTGCTAGTTGCCCGTCCAGCTGCGGAAGAAAGAGAGAGACCGTATATCAATCTAGCGCTCGCAGTTATCACGGCCCTCACCGTTACCGTCACCGGCGCGGTGTTGTTCTATGAAGTCAACCCATTGGTTAACCCATTACTCCTCTATAAAGGGTTACCATTCGCCGCCGCGGTGATGTTTGTGCTCGGCTCACATGAACTGGCTCACTATTTTATGTCGAAGCGTCGAGGAATGAAAGCAAGCCTACCATATTTCATTCCTCTCCCCTTCATCTCCCCTGTTGGCACTCTTGGAGCCATGATTAAACTGAGAGGCGCAATTCCAGACCGCAAGTCGCTGTTTGATGTTGGGATCGCAGGACCACTTGTTGGACTTGGTGCGTCGATTGTTGTGACGATAATCGGGCTTACACTTCCTCCTATCACAGCAGGACCTCCGCAAGGGCAAACAATCGCTGTCGGTGTGCCTATTTTGTTTGGGCTGATCGAACAGGTTGTACCATCCACTTCTAGCGTAATGCATCCTATAGCGTTTGCAGGGTGGATAGGGATGCTGATAACAAGCCTAAATCTACTTCCTGTCGGGCAGTTAGACGGTGGACACATTGCGCGAGCTCTTTCTGGAGAAAAAACAGTGTACATATCAGCTGCTGTTCCGCTTCTCTTGCTCGCTACAGGCACGTATTATTCGCTAAACGGCTTGAACGGAGAAACCCTCATGTTTTGGGGGTTCTTCACTTTGCTTTTCGCAGCTGGCGGACACCCTCAACCCATCAATGACATGAAGCGGCTAGATACAAAGCGTGTGATCTTAGGAATTATCGCCTTTGGCCTATGTGTGGCTTGTTTTACACCTCTACCACTCCAAGCGTAACCTTGCGCTTTGATAAGAGAAACTTGTTCAGCTTAGCGGTGCTCCAAGCAGCACTGTCTTCAGCCGGTATACGTACTCGCTTCTCATCAAGACCTCAAGAGGGGATTATGATCTACAGCTTCGCCACACCGCAGGCAGAAGAAGTCTATCGAGAGATCGAGGGTTCAAAGCTTCGGTCCACGTACATTGGAGTGGGGCCCCATCCAAGCGCAAAGCCCGCCGAGGCTTTGCAGTTCT
>JAJRBK010000080.1 GCA_028679495.1 Methanobacteriota archaeon | reverse complement strand
GGCTATCCCGTACGGCTTATCGTTCCACGCCTTTATTTCTGGAAGAGCGCCAAGTGGGTCACAGGTGTGGAGTTTATAAGCGAGGATAAGCGGGGATTTTGGGAATCGCACGGGTATCACAATCGAGGCGACCCGTGGCTGGAGGAGCGGTACAGCTAGTAAAGAAAGCGAGCATGGTCGTGCTCGCTTTGGAAGTGGTGGCTCTTAACGGCAGCTATGTACTCCTAAGCAAACGTTGGCTTGTGGGACCTCCTGTTGACCAATCAAGCGGCACGGTCTCGTGGGACTTGACGAATCTTGGTCCGTATAAGTGTCCCAGCTTGTCGTGGAGCAAAGCTGCCTCTTGATCTTCGCAGCAGAAAGGAATTGACTTATACTTTTATGCTCGTAATGATACGCTGATGAAGGTAGTGATCTCAGTCGGCGGATCCGTCATAGCTCCAACTCTCGCGCAGGAAAACTTCTTGAAGTATGCTGATGTGATACGGGAACTTGCAAAAGAGCACACCGTGCTTGTCGTAACTGGCGGGGGTAAAGCGGCGCGGGACTATATAGGCGTTGCTCGATCAATGGGGGCGAATGAAGCGGTATGCGATCTTATCGGCATAGCGCTCTCACGGCTTAACGCTCGCTTATTAATTTCAGCCCTTTCAAGTGCTGCCTTTCAGGACATACCTCACGATTATCGAGAAGCAGAAACGGCCATGTCGTCACACAAAGTCGTTGTCATGGGAGGCGTGGCTCCAGGTCAGACCACGGATGCGGTGTCGGCGATACTATCCGAATACGTTCAGGCCAACCTGCTTATCGTTGCCACGTCCGTTGATGGCATCTATACTGCTGATCCTTATATCAATAAGGATGCGCGAAGATTAGAGGAAGTGACGACTGATGAGCTCGTAAAAATCGTCATGTCCACCGAGATGAAGGCAGGATCAAAGTCGGTAATCGACCCGCTTGCAGCAAAGATTATCGAACGCTCTAAGGTGTCAACAGTGGTCATCGATGGTCGCGAGCCTCAAATCTTATTTGATGTCATAAAGGGCGCGCATGTGGGGACGCGAATAATCCATTAAACCTTATAGCTCGTAGAGACCCTTGTTGATCCACGGTATTAACGCCATAATCACACATAGCTCAGTGAAGCGTGTTCTGTCGATTAGCCCCTTGGAGAGATAGCCCACCGCCCCTATCTTCTGTCCTATCCGTGTTATACCTGAGAGATCTGCCATTACGTGACCGACTTCTCGTCCAGCCGCGACCTCTTTGAGTACTCTTGGTGGATAGGTAAAACCGGGTGACGTCCCGCTGGTATGCCGCGTTCCATCAAAGATCGAGCACACTTGAATATCAAGCGTAACGCCAAAAAGGCTAAAAAGACCTGATTCGATTCCTACGCCAAACTGCGCCTCTTTTATCAAAGCAAGTGAACGCTCCGCACGCTGTCGAGCGCCGAGCACTACCTCGTTATCTCTTGGCTGCGCCGGTACGCCTGAGTCAACATGCTGCATTATGACCTCGACGCTGTCGAAGGCACGGCTGAACACGTTTGATACCGCTTCCTTTTTCGCTGGATTGCTTGAACCAACCACGACTCTCATAAAAGCACTCCGTGTTCATCGATTTCGCCTCGGCGAATTCGTGATGACGATATGGGCTTGCCGTCGCGAGCACGTACAAAATCAACGCATATAATTGTTATAGGTAGCATCCCATGCCTCGTTCTGATGGCGTTGATCTCACGTGCCGTGTCGATTGTGTCGGGCGAGACCACGATATAGTCAAACTGTGTCTCTAACGTAGGCCCGTACGGATCGTTGAGCTCGGTAATCTCGGGATCAGCTCCAGTAAGTGCCAGTACATAGGAGGTAAGCGCTCGCTTTCGTACCGCATAGGAATTCACCGCGTGACCCTTGTGCTTCGCCATCTTATCAGAAACAAGGCCTATTGTCACACGCCCCAATTCGTACGCTTTTCGTAGGAGCGCCTTGTGCCCATCATGGAGTACATCGAATGTTCCGCCGACCGCGACTGACCTCATAGTATCGTTTCTTTAACCGCTCTTTAGACATCTTGATATAGATAGTGACTGTTTTTGAACGTGAAGCTACATACCATCTGCTTCCAAAAAGGAGCGTCGACTGATGGAGGACCGCTTTCCCGGCGTATTTATAGCCCCAACCGCAACAGTGATAGGCAACGTGACGATCGCGCCCGGTTCGAGCATCTGGTTTGGCGCTGTTTTACGAAGTGATATGGCGCTCATCGAGTTGGGCCGCAATACGAGTGTGCAGGATAATGCCATCATTCACGTCAGCGAAGGGGTTGAAACGAGGATTGGCGACAACGTGACGGTCGGGCATGGGGCCATAGTCCATGGGGCATGCGTAGAGAATACAGTACTTATTGGAATCGGAGCCATCGTACTAGACGGCGCAACGATAGGAGAAGGCTCCATCGTGGGTGCAGGGGCGGTTATAACTGAAGGTAAGCAGATCCCGAAACGGAGTCTTATCCTCGGCGTTCCCGGAAAAGTGGTCAAAGAGGTCACCGCCGAGCAGGTTCAATGGATTGAGGATAACGCAAAGAGCTACGCTGAATTGGCACAGCGTTATCTAAGCGGAAAACAGCGTTAAGGTCGCGTCATGTTATGAGTATTAACGCTATACGCGCATGGGAATTCCGCGCCCTTGCAAGTATTGTTTCAAGGCAGCTATCGGGATCTCTTTAAAATGAAAAATACTTGCGGCAAGACATGCGTCAGCCTTTCCATGCACAAATCCCTCGTAGATGTGCTCAGCCGTCCCAGCGCCACCAGAAGCGATTATCGGCAGGTCTATCGCTTCTGATATTGCCCGCGTTATAGGGATATCGTACCCATCCTTTGTACCGTCTCTGTTCATGCTTGTCAGCATAATCTCACCGGCGCCAAGCTGCTCGCTTCGGATCGCCCATTCGATCGCATCAATGCCGGTCGGCGTCCTTCCGCCGTAAATCACTACTTCATACCACACCAAGGTCCCATCCTCGAGCGGAATAACATGGGTGCCGCGTTCTGTGTCTGTATTCCGTCTGCAATCTATAGCTAAGACAACGCATTGCGATCCGACGGCTTCTGCAGCGTGTGTGATAAACTGCGGGTTTTTCACCGCTGCGGTATTGATTGCTATCTTATCAGCTCCTGCCCGCAGAGTTTGAATAACGTCTTCGAGGGTGCGTATGCCGCCACCAACACAAAAGGGTATGAACACTTGATCCGCGGTATCCTTGACGATGTCAAGCATCGTTTGTCGCTTCTCATGTGATGCCGTTATGTCAAGGAAGATCAATTCATCCGCGCCTTCTTCATCGTACCGCTTCGCTAGCTCAACAGGATCTCCCGCTTCTCTAAGCGAGATGAATTCCACTCCTTTCACTACAAGCGCCCTGTTCCCGTTTCCATATTTTACGTCGAGGCACGGAATAATCCGTTTGGTCAGCATCATGATGAGGTTATCTGTACATGTTTAAGTCACGTTGCATGCTGACAGCGCCGCCGGACGTGGACTAAATGCATATCTCCCTCCTGGAAACGGACGTAGAGCCGAGCAGTTGAAATATGCTCCTATATAGCTTTTTTGCCGTTTTTAAGCGACACCTTTATTTATCTTGGTTTCAGAGTGCTTGTGAAGCTGGATCGGGTGAAACAGTTCATTTTGGAGAGAAGCATAGGTGCTCCTCCGCTTACATGTCAGTGAGAGAGCGCTCATGGCTGGCCATAGTGACTCATCATCATCTCAGTTTCCACGTGTGAGAGCACAAACTTAGGAGTAGAAGGAGGCACCGAGGCATGACCATCTCAACTAAGAAGCTTTTGACAACGCTGTCTATTATATCATTTTTTACCTTATCAACTGCGGCGGTGCCGTCTGTGGCAGCAGCTGCCACGCCTAAAGCTACGGCAACCCACCCCATCGAATATCAGATCGGCGTGTGTCCCGAAGTGGTAATGGACGGTGCATCGCTTCAGTACTTCAAATCACAAGGCTTCACAACGGTACAGCTTATTGCCCGTAACCAGGGGACCTACCAAGCTGAGCTCAATAAGATCAGATCAATGGGCATGAAGCCAATCCTCGACATTGAGTTCCCTATCTGGGATGGTGGCAAGTATAAGGGGACTCCCATCACGAGCTACGGCAACTACTTCAAATCCTTAAAAGCGGCGGGCTGGGAATACGTCGCCTCTGAAGGCGGCAGAGACGGCGACGTCGGCTACATCTCACAATTCTTTAAAGGGTATGTCAACTACAACTGCGACCGCTGCGGGTTGTGGCACGCACCCACCTACCCATTCCACAAGCAACCCGGCACGGTTATGAACAGCTGGGAGAGCTACTACCCACAACAGTGGCCGGCCATCCAGCAGGGGGCGAAGGAAGCTGCAGCATTAGGAAAGCAGAACGGTCTTCTTGCAGGCGTATGGGGAAGTTCTGCAAATCCGGTACGCCAGAACTCCCTTACCGGCGGGTCGCCCAACTACAAGGAGATGTTTGACTGGTCGTACGCGAATGGGTGTGGCTTCACGCACTTCCACGCGTGGTTTAGCCTGCGAACGGACGCGGTTGCCGCCTACAAACAATGGGGATTTGACCAGATCGTGAGCACGCTCCAAAAGACCTATCCTGCTACGAACGCGGCGGCTCAGGCGAAGCAGTCCGCAACGCCGGCACCGAAGGTGACGCCCGCTCCGACGCCGAAGATCGTCGCGAAGACTCCTGTGGCGACGGTGAAGCCACCCGTCAAGCCGACCGCGACGCCAACGGTGAAAGCAACGGTGAAGCCACCCGTCAAGCCGACCGCGACGCCAACGGTGAAAGCCCAACCGACGGTGAAGGCGCAAACGACAGCATCCAAGGTGACTCCTACGCCCACTCCTGCTGCGACGGTCAAGGCGACCCCCACTACGGTCGTTAAACAACAGTCCACTCCCACCCCATCAGTTCCGGCTAATGTGACACAGACACCAGAACAGTTGCAGGCGGCTACGCCTCTAGACATGACATCGTTCGAAACACCCTCAAACGATACCGCTCCGACGCACGCACTCTCTCTGGCACAACCAGCAAGCGTTGTGAGTTTACCGCCCCAGCCCGTCCTTGAGTTCTCGCTCCTGGGCTTGGGCATACCGGCACTGGTGGTAGGAGCAATCTACCTGCTCATGAGAAAGCCATGATATAAAGTTAAGAGGATACGCTCCGCTCGTCGCGAATGCATAGACTTTAAGCGGGGCGGCTCTTTCGTTTGCACATATTATGGGTGTGTGCTTCGTTGCCAAGGCTGTGGGGTATCAAGGCCGACTTATGAGCTGCTTCTTCAAACGAAGCGAGTCACACGATCGAAGTTTTACGAAGGCTTGTTAACGAAAAGGCACACGGGCTAACGCTTAAGTAGAGCATCTCTCATTAGCTTATGCTCAGTTCCTATGAAAAACGGCTCAACGTCTCAGAAGCTCAACCTCTTTGACGTCACAAATTTAGTAGTCGGTAGTGCTGTAGGTGCAGATATCTACATCGTTGCTTCATTAGGAAGCGCATATCTGGGACCTGCCAGCCTTATCGCTTGGATCGCCGCCGGGGTTATTGCGATAATCATTGCACTCAACTTCGCGGAAGCCTCTGCTCTTATGCCAAGAGTCGGAGGCCCGTTTGCTTATGCCTGTGCGGTATGGGGGGACTTTGCGGGTTTTTTGGTGGGATGGCCACTGTGGATCGCTGAAGTCGCTGCGCTTGCCGTCATGCCGGTTGCCTTTGTTCGCTATTTGACTTACTTTGTCCCGTCGCTCACGTGGGCCCAAGGTGCTGTCATTAAGATCCTCTTCGTCGTGATCATTGCCTACGTAAACGTGCGGGGAGCCAAGGCTGCGGGACGGGCAAACGATATTCTTACTATCGCAAAGCTGAGCCCGCTCCTTCTTCTCATTGTCGCAGGATTTGTCTACTTAGTCGTTCACCCGGGCACGGCCTCCTCAAACCTCACTCCATTTGCCCCACTGGGCTTCGGTAACTTTTCAGCCGCGCTGATTCTCATCGTGTGGGCGTATGCAGGGTTTGAGCTCGCCGTTATCCCCTCAGGCGAAATTGAAAATCCAACGAAGACCATCCCTAAGGCGATGGTCATGGGCATGGCAATTGTAACGTTTTTCTATGTGGTGACAAACTTCACGGTCTTAGCAACAGTCAATTGGACATCCCTTCAGTACGACACCGCGCCCCTTGCTACAGCTGGCAGCGTCGTTTTGTCATACACCCCTACACTTGCACTCATCGGAGGCACGATACTCGCACTTGGCGCCCTCATCTCAGTCTCTGGATTTGATGAATCGGGCACGCTTTCGACGGCGCGCTTGGGCTATGCAATCTCCCTCGAGGGGTTATTCCCACGATCTTTTAGCCAGATCCACCCTCGGTATGCCACACCCTATAAGGCGATCATAGCACAGTCTGCTCTCGCGCTCTTTGGCTCGTTAGTCGGCGGATTGACACAACTTATTGTCTTCTCCACGTTCAACCTCGCTTTCGTTTATCTAGCCACATGTGCTGCGGTGCCGGCGTTGCGAGAGAAAAAGAGGCCCGATAATAAACGTACCTATCTTGAGCGATTCACTGGTCCTATTCTCCCCGTTGCGGGCATCATTCTCTGTGCCCTTCTCATCTATGCATGCGGCGTGAGCACGATTGCGTTGGGCATCCTCTCAATCCTGATCGGCATTCCCATTTATGTCCTCTATGCGCCCCGCACAGAACTCGCCACCCTAAAGAAAGACTTCTATTCAACGGAAGCGACCCTCTCAAGGAGTGCACACACGCAGAGGGTCTTCTTGGGATATCTCGTACGGTTAATACGGAAAAAATTGTAGCGCTCGTCGGGATCTCTACTATGTAGCTAAGAGGCTCTTAATTGACGCCTACTCATTGTGGCACCACCCTTTGAGTCTAGTTGCTTTCCCGTCTCTGCCTAAAGCGTGGCACAAGGACGGCGAGGAGCGTTAATGCTACTATAAGCAAAACGACGAGCGCTGTCTGAACGTAAGCGTTTGTAAACAGCCCCCAGAAATTTGTCTCCACGTTTTTGCACCCTACTGTCGTGTAAAGCTCTTTCCCGTAGATCCACCCGCGTGTAGAATTGTTGTAGTATACATACGCGTTGTACCCTGCGCCTTTTGTATCCGGAGGAACAGTCGCTGGCGATAAGATGGAAGCTCCTTGTCCTGCACCAAGATGGGCCCAGCCATATCCGCTACCCTGTTGTGTAGGGGCAGAGGTGGTATTGTACACATCTTGACTGAGAACCATCTCACCATTGACGCTCCCTGATATGGTAGCCGTCTCGTTATACAACACCGCATATG
>JAJRBK010000079.1 GCA_028679495.1 Methanobacteriota archaeon | reverse complement strand
TTCCAAGAGCTTTTTTGAAACGTAGCAATGCATCGTGTGAACGAGTGTATCTGCCGCTGACTACGCGCACGTACACTTCGTTGCCGTGAACGTGCCAATCGATTATTTTTCCCGCCTCATTGATTGCATCTCGAGGAACGCCTTTCGTGAATAATTCAAGGTTAGCTTCGCTAATCGCTCTTTCAACGTCTTGCTTTGCTTCATCAGGAAGATCTGCGCTGAATTTTATGTGGGCCTTTAGGTCAAACTCCATGTTAAGCTCCTCTGTCAATGAGCGTTTTCTCGCCGTACAGGCCTGAATTCATAGTATTTTTGACGCAGCTTGACAAGGTCCGCTCACGAATTTGCTGAAAACGCTGCGTGAACGCGACGCAAGTATTAGCTTTTTCGGTCATAATGCTTCTTAACGTTAGCGGGCTTGTAGCAGTTTTTGACTCTTTTGCAATGAGACTTGATTGACATAACTGTTACTATTAAGCGAGCTTGAGGCGAGCATGTCAGAACTATCCTCTTTAACTCCCCTTATCGGCTCTAATATCCATTTTTTAGCTTCTAATTGCATAAAGCGCTTGCAACACCATTCTTTCAAAAGCTTTATAAAGTTGTTAAGCTTACAAGCCTTAACGTTTATAAGCAGGTCAATGCTTGCTATAATCTGTTGGAGGTCACTAATCTGCACGAGCTTTTTCGTAAATGGCTGGTTGAATCTGAGCTACGCAGCCCCGCGGACAACTTCAATTTAGAAAAGCAAAAGTTAGAATATAGAAAAGAGCTTCTCACAGGCAGAGCATGCCGGATAAATGTGAAACGATCCGAGCGGAAAAAGCAAGCACAGAGCGGCACGGGATACTTCGACCTTATTGAGCTTTCTGCCAAGAACTGCTATTTTTGTCCCGCCAACATAAAGACTGCAACTCCAATGTTTCCACCCTCGTTGGTACCTGAGGGCCGAATTAAAGTTGGAGAGACCACGGTGTTTCCCAACCTTTTCCCTTTCGCAAAGTATCATGCGGTAGCGACGGTATCGAGACAGCATTTTTTGGGAATTGACGAGTTTACGCTCAAACAAATGCAAGACACCATTGAAGCGAGCGTTAAGTTCTTCAATTACGTGAAATCAGCCGACGAGAGAGCAGTTTATCCAAGATTCAGCTGGAATTTTTTGCCGCCAGCAGGCGCGAGCGTCGTCCATCCACATGTTCAACTCACGGTCGACGAACACCCGACCAATCTGGCTTCGTTATACTTAACAGCCTGCAAGCGGTACTTTGCTGAAAGCAACAAGAATTATTGGCTATACTTGCTCGAGACTGAAAGAGATGAACAGCACCGGTTTCTCGGAGATATAGGTGATATCTCGTGGATTACAAGCTACGTCCCGCTTGGTAACGACGAGATTTGTGGTGTATTTCGCAACATCTCCTCGTTGTACGAGCTAGATGGCAAAGCCATCTCTGATCTCAGTAAAGGACTTAAAAGGGTCTTCACAGCTTACACATTGTTTGGCGTTCACAGCTTTAACCTGAGCACATTCTCAGCACCTGGTGAGGATGAGAGTTTCAGACTTATAGTAAGGATTATCGCACGCCCCTATCCCCAATGTTACTACAACAACGATGCTGGTTTCATGGAGCGACTTCACGAAGAAGTCATCGTCGAATCGATGCCTGAAAAAGTGGCAGCAGACATGAGAGAGTATTTTGGATAGTTCATTTGTTCGGAATCAAAGTCATGTCATCTAGTGATCTGAGACCGAGTCTTGTTGCAGTTTTTACAATGCCCAGGTCGCCCTCAATATAAAACGCCGGAATCTCTTCTATCTTGAGTTTGTTTGCTAAGTACGCCCTGTGATGGCCATCAATGATGTACGTGCGACTGCCCTTTACTGCCACAACAATTGGGTATATCACACCGTGCTTGAATTGCTCGTCTCGTAGTTGCAGTTCTGCAGGATCAAGAAGCTTCTGGGTAGGGATGAGCGAAGCGACTTCGACCCTGGTATGTCCGATTCGTGCATCGGGGTGCAAGGACTGAAAGAAAGTGAAAATCCGCTCAATGTTTTCAGAAATAATGTTTTCGACGCTCGCGCGTAGCATGTCAGTGGAAGTCACGATCCCGACAAGACGCCTGCCCTCTATGATAGGAAGATGATGAATGTGATTGAACGCCATGACCCCAGCTATGCTAACGAGGTCATCATCGGGTTCTGCTGTGAGGGGGTCCGGTGTCATAACGTCTGCTATCGTCTCGAACTGCTTCGCACGGATCAAGTCAGCGCTTGTCACCACACCAACTACTTCATTGTCAACGACTACAGGAAACCCGTTGTGTCCCGTCATCACAATAAGATCTATCGCATCTGCAGCAGTGGTATGAGGCGCAAGCGCAACCACCGGAGCGGACATATACTCTTTAACGCTTACCAATTCCTCTGGCTCCGCAAACACTTCTGCCAAAGTGGCTGATCAGTTTATAATTGTAGTCGATTTCGAACAAACCTAGATCGTCTGGTGCGTTTGGATTTTTGTTCCGTAAGTCACACGGTCAATCGCGTTTTCGTACACGAGCGTATGCTTCTTTGCCACATTCTCCCACACGATGTGGTTAGCAACGTATCCTTTCGCGTGTTCACTGTAAGTCTTGAGCATCAAGTCACTCGTGAGGAGAATAGTAATAGCCTTTCTAAGTTCTTCCATGTCGTTGGCTGCAACAGCGATCCCAGCGCCGCTTGCTTCTATCTCAGCCTTCAATCCTTCAAGCGAAGACACAATAGCAGGCTTGTTAAGAGCGAAGGAATGGGCCAGATTGCCACTTTGTGAAGCGTGTTTGTAGGGAAGGACTACAAAATCTGATGCAGAAATGATACTGTCATAAGTCTCAGGATCAAACGCGCCTATTATCGTTTTGATGTTATCCTTCGCTGGCGACTGGTCAATAGCTTTTAACAGCTTATCTTTGTATTTGATGCCCGTGTCAGAACCAGGACGAGCGTCGCCTGCGATAACTAGCATCGCGTCTTTGCCGGCGTCTTGAATAATCTCAGGCCATAGTTTCACGACGTCTTCAAAACGCTTGTTCGGTTCAAACCAGCCTATACATAGAGCGACTTTCTTGCCAACCAATCCGAAGCGCTCCTTGGCCTTTGGGTCAGGCACAACGTCCTTTGCGCCGTGCGCTATCACGTGCACGTTATGGGGTATCCAATCGAGGTTGTAAGGGAGAAAGAGTTTCTGGACTTCTGCATGAACAATGGCGGAATCCAGCAGCCTTAAACTGAGATCTGTGAATGTTGCTTCTGGACGATCGAGCGACGTATAAATGGAATGATAGGTCATGACAGTTGGTATCTTATCGAGCTTGAGGCGGAAAAGCAAGGTAAGAATCCTTCCTCCATAATCGCCGTGGGTGATATACAACCCATATTCGTGCTGTATGTGCACTACATCGGGCTTGATCTCCTTTATTGCACGGTATACGTCCTCGTCCCACCCGGGATCGTCGTTGTTGATGACAGGGTACACATCCTTCTCGCGGTGCCCACCGAATTCTTCGTCCACGTGGCACACAACGCTCACTTTGTGACCAACTCTTCGTAAAGCGGCAACAAGTTCTGAACTGTACGTTGCTATGCCGCAATGTCTCGGTGACCAGCTCGTTACCATAGCGATGTTCATCTACAGCTTCTCCATGCTTCGTAATACCATTGAAGTCGTTTTTGGAATTCTCACACTGCCTATTGCGATACCTCGGTTAATAAAACTTCGGTCAGCTCACAACGAAAAGACGTCGGAAGTCTTACACAGGTCAAAAAGGTCATATAGTCTTTAAATTAACAAGTGAAAGGGTTAGACATGAAAGCGCTCATTTTATGCGATGGTTATGGAAAGAAGAAGAGCGTCGAGGCAGATCGATCGAACGCGCTTATCGACCTAAAGCCTGATTTCCAAGTAATCGACAAGCTACTCCTTGATCTTGCTACGATTGGAATCAACGAAGCAGCGTTGCAAACAGGCGTATCCTCAGATATGCTAGAGAACGCGTTAGGACACGAACGCAAAGGCATTCGACTCACTTACAAAAAGACCGAACGAACTTTTGAAACTATCACACGCCTTCTTGCAGATATAGATGATGATGTGTTGCTTCTCGACGGTGGCATTGTTACCGACATAAATCTGAAGAAAATGATTATGAAATTCGCAAAAGCCGGGGCTCCGATAATGTTGTACACAACAACCTATGAAGATACGCAGAATCACATCAACCATAGCGAGAACAGATTCGACTGTTGTGAATTCTCTGAGGTTTTTGGCGGGATCCTTTGCATCAAAAATGGGTTCGATTTATCTGATTTTGTTCTCGGTGACGAATTAGAGAACGTTTTTCCCGTCCTCGACGATCTTGGCTATCTTGCTTACTACGACGAATATAACTTTTGGGATACGTTCTACACTGAAAATGGCAAGGCACGGATTACGAGAGAATGGCACAACAAAACAGCAAAGCCGTGGGGGTATGAAAAGGTGCAAATCATCACTGAGCTGTATCTGCTTAAAGAGCTTTACATCCGCGAAGGCTTCCAGTCATCTTACCACTTCCATAAGAACAAGGACGAGACCATGTTAATCACTCGTGGCACAGGCTTCATCCAATTTGAGGACCGTAGGGAATATTTCGAAGTTGGGGATACCATCCACATCCGGCCTTATGAGCGACACACAATTGTTGCCAGCACAGATACTATTTTGTACGAAGCTTCCACTCCGTTTTTAGAGGACACAACGCGCGTAAAAGACTATTACCCCGTGCGGTAAGCCCGTTATGTTTTTTCCTTTTTCTTTATCTCATGTTTCACGCTATCAAGAGTTCGTGCTATCATAGCGGCCTTAGCATTAAGCGGGCTGTTAGGCTGTGAGTTTAAAAGGAATTGAATAGCGTTTAGCTCTCGATAGTAAGGCCCAAGCCTTCTGTTAAAGCGTGTCGCTTCATCTGCATCAACGCTTTTCATCATTTCCAGCTCTTTTTGAATAGTCGCTACTTTTCTGACAACGTTGTTTATCTTTTGATTGACGTGGTCGAAATCATTCCTGTAGGGGGCGTCGCTTGCTCCAAGATTGGTCACCAGTTCATAAAGAGCATCCGCGACGAGCTTACCACGATCGGTAAGCTGCACATATTTGACTCTGCCGACTTTTTCTGATGTCAACAATCCGAGTCTCTCCATACCCCAGAGTGTTTTGACAGCATGAGGATAGGTGCAGTTGCACTCCTTAGCTAAAACAGAAACATATGTTCGATCATATTGCCTGACCGTGAGCAATAGCGACGTAGGCATCTTATGCAAAAACACATCGGTAAGCTCATTGGTAGCCATTGCTTCTTTCTTAATCTCTAATGCTATATAAAACAGCGTTAGGGGGAGAAATCATCAAGAAGGTCGCTAAATCTTGTACCAGCCTTTAATCCATCTTCGATGAGTCGCTCCTTCGCTATGACGCTGACAATCTTGTTGGCAACCGTCGCACTTAACGATGCAGGGATGACGACGACCCCCTCCTCATCGGCTTTTATTAAATCTCTTGGATGGATTGAGACTTCATCAACCACAAGTGGGACGTTCACCAAGCCTTTGTTTAAAGGCTTGCCGGCCCGTGGGTTTGTCGTGAGCGCCCACGTGGGGTATTTGAGTTCCCTGATTGTCGAGATGTCACGGCAGCTCCCGTATACCACTGTTCCAGCGAGGCCTTGGTGCTGTGCTGCACGCGAGGCGAGCCCACCCCATACTGATGCTAAAGAGCTTGTACTATAGATAAAAAGTATGTCGTCTACTGAAGCACTTTCAATGGCACGTACGGTCGTTCCCCAATCCATTGAATCTGTTTGTGCAGTTATTACAGGCCCTGCGACTTTCGCACGAGGTAACAGCGGCTTAAGAGTACTCAATACGTTTCTTCCATTCATTGCATCAGCAATAATCGGCGTTGGTGTGGCCAAAAGCAGGCCTATAAGTTCACGCTTTATCCGTGCTTTCTTAGCACGCTGATAAGGTGACAGTCGCAGCAGGCGTTTCCAAAGCTCAGCGTCCATCTGTTCAGGGTCGCATTAAACAAATGCTACTAAATTTTGAAGCGCTTCCTTTGGGTCAGGGGCTTTTGTCACTCCTGACGCAAGCAACACACCATCCGTTCCAAGTTCTATAGCGGCTTTAACATCCTCGCCTTTTGATATTCCAGCGCCACATAGTACCTTTATTCCTTTTGCGGCTTCTACAGCGCCTGTTACCACTTCAGGGTTGGCTTTTGAAACTGGAATACCTGAACCAATCAACTCAGGTGGCTCTATAGCAACAAAATCTGGATTAAGCGAGGCAGCCGCTCTTGTGGTAGCTATGTTGTTTGTGCAAATTATTGTCGTCAAATGAGCTCTTTTCGCTGCTTCATTAGCGGCATCGACCTCTGCGAGCTTAAGCCTGCGCTCTGAATGATTAATCAGGGTACCACGCGCTCCTGCTTGAGCCAGTGCTTCTGCAAGGACATGTCCGGTATGTCCCCCAAATTCGATCCCATCTATGTGTTGCGCGTAGACTGGGATCTCTATATGCTGTGAAATGTAAAAGATATCGACAATCTGCGGCACTACGATGATAGTAACTCCTGAATCACTTGCAACTTGCTTCGCAGCCATCGCAAGTCGCAGTGCATTTTCCCCAGTGCTTTCGGCATAAGTCTTAAAGTTTAGTACAATAAGCGGTTTCATGTTTGGACCTCCTGTCCTGTTAAATCACCCAACCCGTGTTGAGGCTGTTCAGTGACTAAACCTTGTGTAAAATTCGCGC
>JAJRBK010000078.1 GCA_028679495.1 Methanobacteriota archaeon | reverse complement strand
TACGCGCACAGCAATGCATAGGAGAAACGGAGAGTCAAAAATGGTACAATGGGTATGTACGGTGTGCGGCTGGGTCTATGATGAAGACGTCGAAGGAACTCCCTTTGAGCAGCAGCCCGACGACTACGTGTGTCCGGTGTGCGGCGCGCCCAAGTCTGCCTTTGAAACATTGGAAGAGGGAGTGGATCCCTTAAGCAAGGTGAGGTAGGGAGAAGATGTGTGATCGTGGGGGCATAGAGCTATGATATCGATCCGAGAAGGTGCGTTCCTTCTCATAGTGGGATGTGGCTTTGTTCTAATCATGGAATCAGCAGATAAGCTCGCGTTTACGTTAGCCATTTCGCTTATCGTGCTTACGCTCGTTGGCTTTCACGTCGCACTCTTTTCGATCGTTGCACCCCATCGGCTTGGGATCAAAAAAGACGTAGCGTACAGGCTGCAGCCGCGAAGGAGTCGCATCGGCGTGCCGTTGCTTGTGGTAACCGCTGGTATTGGCACCGGATTTGGGATTAGCGCGTTACTCGGGTAGGTGCGCGTTCCAGAGCAAGACAAGGCACATGATAATTTTAGCGTGATAATAAAAAGAAGGATAATGGAGAGGTGACGGACATATGGCTCAAGAGCACAGCAGGTTAGAGCGTCAAATGCTCGCAGCATGTCAGCAAGTGACGACCGCGCTCGATAATCTAAAGTGGCTATTCGAGGATAACATGGACGCCGATCTTACACAGTTGAGGATTGAACTAGACGAACGTCTTGAATTACGTGACCAAATAGAAGCGGACTATCAGTTTTATTCGAAGTATGTGCTTCTTTTGATGTTAGCGCCCGAAGAATAAGAATATCCGCTCAACGCAAAGCGCGTCGATTTTATCGGAGAACCGAGACGTTCTGGCACGTTTCGTGAGCGACAAATCTTAATCCTATCTCTTTTGATTCTATACCTTACGTGACAAACGAAGGCGTCATAATCGTTCAACACGGGGACTTCCCTTTCGACTTTATGGATAAGCATCGAGTATGACACGGTCATCGTCATGGTAGTACACGAGCCGCTTATAGCTGAGTAAACATGGTAGAATACAAGCAGAAGCCGATGTTAACGCATTGGCAGGAAGACGAGCTAAGACAAACAATCATCGGTACTTGATGCAATTTCAGCTGAATATCCTTGTATCTGTGTTTCTCGGCATCTTGCTAAAGTAGGTGGTAATTCGAGACAGTCACGTAGTCGCGCTGCTATTGGTCAGCCCTTTGATAGCGCTGCTCCAACAGCACCTGTATCCGCTCCTCTGCAGGAACTGCTTGTGACCACGCGGTCTCGAACGAGGCGAGAAGGTACTCTGCGTAGGTAGGGTCTTCGCTCCAATAGGCGACGACAGGAGTCTCAAGCGTGTATGCTTCAGCGCCGATGTTTAGCACACTAACGCTACTCTGTTTATCACCAACAACCATGAAGACTTCGTGAACGTGGTCGCTGTGGCGCATGTCCACTCCGATGTCGAGTCGCATGCGCACCTCCTCGATGTTCTCGCGGGATATTACCGTAATGCCTCTGAGAACCCCGCCCTTATCTATGAACGGCTTCGCGCGCTGCACGGTATTGTAGGTGCCGGCGATGGAGAACAAAGAAGGGGGAAGGAGAAAGACTATGTCGTGCTTGGCTGTTTCTATTATCTTTAGAATTACTGCTACGGTGTCTTCCACACTGTTGATAACTGTTCCTGAGGGCATAGCGAGTGAGTGTCGAAGCAGGTGTATAAATAGGCGCGTGACATTGTGGTGTCACTTAGCCTTTTGAAAAGGAAGGCGCATTATTTGTTTGCGTCCCCGCAGCAATGTAGCTATTCATCGACCTTCGGACCCTTGCTTCAGAAGCTCTTGTATCCGCTCCTCTGCTGGCACAGACTGCTTCCACAGCATCTCGAAGTTGGAGACGAGATAACGAGCGTATACTGGGTCATCGGTGTAGAGCATCGTAGCCGGCTCATCGAGCCTCACGTGCTTAACATCGAGGTTAATACCGCTGACACAATGCTTTCTATCAAAGACTCCGTAATATAACCCGTGGTAGTTGTCAAAGTGACGTACATCTACACCGATGTCTAAGACCTCTTGCACAGATGGTATGCCTGAGTATACGACATCAGTTACGCCACGAGAATGCCCTCCGCGCTCCACCAACTCTTGAACGGTGGGGTTAGCACCAAACGTGGAGGCAAACACCAGCGCCAATGTGGGTGCCACCCACAAGAACTCTTTTGAGTGTTCAATAATTGGTAGTGTAGTTGTCATAATTTCCTTGGCGGTATTGAGTATTTTAAACGTCATCGCCTCATCAGAGGGCCGGAAGTGTTGTTGCCGGGAGAGCTCCTCTAGTGCACGCTTTCTCCGCTCCATCTCCCGCAGCTCGCTCTCGTGCTTCTTAAGGGTGGACTCAAGGGCGGTCTCGAGTTCCACGGCGGCATATATGGTCGGTGAGCCGAGCGAGGGACGCACCACGCCCTTGTCGATGAGGCTGTTGAGCGTACGGTGCATATCCTCGCGGTAGGTGTGGAGGGACTTGGCAAGGGGGGAGGGGGTCTTCGGGCCGTACCGAAGCAGGTGGAAGTAGCACTGCGCCTCCTTCTCAGTAAGACCGAAGCCCATAAGGCGGCGGATAAACTCATCTGTACTACTCATAAACGCCCTCCATGTGGATAAGTAACGTGGTATATCTCTTACTTACGGTAGATAAAAATTTGGGGCCTGATGAAAAGTGCGCTATCGTGTGACCGTATTTCTTGGGTTTTTCAAAAACCCAAGACGAGATACTTGCCCATCGTAACACTTGATGGCACGCCCGATATTGCTTTTATGAACTCGTCTCAAGCGGGTATTTGAGGTCCTAAGTCGGCGAAAAAGGACTCTAGCTGAAAATAAAAACAAGGTTCAGCGTGCAACCCTTATACGTGCGCTGTGTCGTTTATGGTCAATGGACAGCGCCGATGCCAATATGTTGAGAGGGTACCGAAGCATCGGTGACATAACGTTTGACCTCGACGGTGCGCTTTCTTCAG
>JAJRBK010000077.1 GCA_028679495.1 Methanobacteriota archaeon | reverse complement strand
TTATTACGTTCTACATTCACCCCCTGCCGATGGTCGGCGGAGAGGGGAATCTTGGAAATCCTTCGGTACCTGGATATCAGCACTGCATTTCCGTTGATCGCCCATTGATTTGCCCCTATATCATGGGCGGTCAGGTGATGTTCCTGAATATTAGCTCAGACAAAACGGCCAAAACGATGATTATGCACGAACCGAGCCTGGAAATCGGTCTTCAACCTCAATCCCAACTCCCATCTTAACAGCTGTTTACGCCATTTTACACGTGAGAAAAAAATGATTGACAATAATTCTTGTTGGGTATATTGTGCATCGCTAATGTATCAACAGCTTTGCCGAACTTCTCAGGATTTGTTGATTTAATTTTTCAACTATCTTCTCTGAAAGAAGGATCAGGGAACCTTGAGATTTTGAGGAAGGGGCTGAGAATAATGAAGTTGCATAAATTCCCTCTTCCGGTTTTCTTTCTTTTCTATTGTCTTATCAGCATCTTCCCTCCCGTCAATCTAGCTCATGCCGGCGTCGATCAATGGACCGTTATAGGTCCCGGATCAGTGTGCGTGTGGAGCATTGCTACTATTCCGGTGAACCCAGAGGAGCAACCTCTGAAGTCAAAAGATGACGGGCGATCCTCGCAGTTCGCTGAAAAGGGCGGCGTTTCTATGCGAGTCTTATGGACGATTTCTGAATACAAGGTAAGCGAAGGGGCGGTCTGGGGGGAAGAGGAAGCCCGTAAGCTGCTTTTCAAGCCTCTTGACATAGACGCGACTAAAATTACCTTTGACGGACACACGTGTCACGATGTCATTTTTGAAAAAAGGACAGTAAACGCTAAGGAACACCTTGCCCATATGTACCGAACCACTCCACAAGCGCTAGACATCAAGGAAGAGCTAATTGAGGTGATAAAAACCACTTGCCACCTGCCGGGGTTTGCAGAATATATCCGGTTGAAAGATAGGAGGTTAATCATCCACCTCAACGGAGTTTTCTTTTATTTTAGACCGTCTGTGAATTACTAAATTGAGGAGTTTCAGAACCCAGGAATCTTCCGTGTGAACACAGCCTTGGCGAACTGTAATTTTGAAGTTGAAGAGCCGCTAGGATCATCAAATACGTTGGCCGATTCGGAAAACGTCGAATAACATTGAAGCGATTAAGTAAACAGAAGTCATACGCTCGTACAGGAGGATACTCCAATGATTAACGGGCTGCTTAAGCGCAGCGTTGTAATCGTGGCGGTCGGTCTGCTGTTCTCACCCTATGGTTGGGCCATGCCGGGCGATGACGATCTGAGCGTGCTGTCCAAGCTTGGTTTTTTTGCTCCGGCGCCTTTGGAGCCAAATCTTTCCAGGGATGGAATGACGTTGTACAACGCCGGCCTGCCCGTAGTCTATGTGGCTAACCCTCAGCCCTCTCGCGAGCCGGTGCGCGTCCCGCCGCCGATTGACCTGCTAACCGCGCCTGAATCCGCTACTTCGATTTTTTCGATTACCTATGCACCAAACGGCAGCACAGACCCTTGGGGTGAGACGTGCTACGCCTTTCCCAGCCAGGCGCAAACCTCTTTCAGTGCCGCTGCCAACGTTTGGGCCAACATCATCCAGTCCTCTGTGCCAATAAGGACTCGTGCGTGCTGGGCGGATTTAGGTTCAAGCAGCATATTAGGGTATTCCGGCGGAGGGGCTTTATACAGAGATTTCAGCGGCGCCCCGCGTGCGAATACGTGGTACACGAAATCTTTGGCTAACGCTTTGACAGGCACAGATCTCGGCCCGGCTAATTTTGATATGCACATTACGTACAATCTCAATTTTTCCTGGTATTATGGGACGGACGGTAACACGCCGGCAGGCCAGTATGACTTGATGTCAGTCGTTCTCCACGAAATAGCGCACGGGCTTAACTTTAGTGGTTCTATGTCGTATTCGGCAGGAAGCGGCAGCTGGGGTTACGGCACGGGTTATCCCAACATTTACGACACATTGATGAGAGATGGATCTGGTAATCAGCTTATCAATACGGGCGTCTACCCCAATCCCTCCGGAGCCCTCGGCAGTACTTTGACGTCTAACAACATCTGGTTCCACGGCAGCAATGCGATGACGGCGAATGGTGGCGCGAGGGTCAAAATATATGCTCCCTCAACATGGAGTGGAGGGTCCAGTTACTCACACCTCGACTACACCACTTTTAATGACACGTTAAACGAACTGATGGTGTATGCCTTTTCATCAGGCGAGTCTGTTCACGACCCCGGCCCGGTGACCAAAGGACTCCTCATGGATTTAGGGTGGCAAAATGCCTGGGTCCTATTACCAGATTTGATCGAAACGAATGTTAGCAATCCTCCTGCTACTGCCACGGCAGGAGACAGTTTTTCTGTGACGGATACGGTGAAGAACCAGGGGAGCGCCTCTGCTGGAGGCTCAATCACCTCCTACTATCTCTCCTTTGACGCTATTAAGGGCAGCAGCGGAGACATTCTTTTAGCCGGGAGTCGTTCGGTTCCTTCTTTGGAAGTCAACGCGGGTGAGAGTAGCAGCCTGATGGTGACGATTCCATCCGACACGGCCGCTGGTTCCTACTATCTTTTGGCTTGTGCGGACAATACGAATGTGATTGTCGAGAGCAATGAGGGTAATAACTGCATCGCTTCGGCAAGTCAGGTTAACGTGAGTGCGGTAAACTCCGTCGATCCGAGCTATTCGTGGCACACCTTTTATGGGAGAAGTGGTTATGACACCGGCAGGAGCATTACCGCAGACGGTAGCGGAAACATCTATATCACGGGAGATAGCTCTGCAACCTGGAGCGGCCCGGCCGGACAGGCCCCGCTCCATGCTCACAGCGGAGGCTATGATATCTTTGTCCTGAAACTCGATAGTAGTGGCTCCTATCAGTGGCATACGTTCTATGGATCAGGCACTTGGGATCTCGGCTATGGCATTGCCACAGACGGTGGCGGAAACATCTATATCACCGGAGAAAGCGATGCAATCTGGAACGGCCCGGCCGGACAGGCCCCGCTCCATGCTCACAGTGGAAATATGGATATTGTTATACTCAAGCTCAATAGCAGCGGTGCCTACCAGTGGCATACCTATTATGGGTCGAGTAGCAGGGAAGACCCCAGGAGCATTGTCACAGACGGAAGTGGAAACGTATATGTCGCAGGTTATGGCGAAGCAACCTGGAGCGGCCCAGCTGGACAGAGCCCGCTCCGCACTTTTGGCGGCGTACACACCGACTTCTTTGTACTGAAACTTAATAGGCGCGGCACCTACCAGTGGCACATCTTCTCTGGAGCAACAAATTGCGATAATGCAGCATT
>JAJRBK010000242.1 GCA_028679495.1 Methanobacteriota archaeon | reverse complement strand
GGCTCACGTCTGGCGAAAAGTCAAGGTTGACGGCCATGTCAAGAGGTGAAGAGAACGTTAGCAACGCTTCAGCAGTAAGACGCGGTTCCAGTTTCATCTCCCTGGTTGCTGATGCATGAGACTACGATGCGACGGTCTTCCACGACAGAATGAGGAACGCTGGGTTAAACAGTCACGCGCCTGCCTCCTAATACGCACGTTGTCTATGGAAGGAGAGCAATTACCATTCTACTTCGCCTTCAGTGTCAAATAGTCCAGAATAGAACAAGCCGTTAAAGCGATAATCGGTAAAGGCATCGGAGATCTCTCGGGATCGCTCGCCGTGCACCCCGATTAACTGCCCGTTTTCGAACCATTTAAGAAAATCACAGCGCGAAAGCCGTGGAATGATGTAGGCCTCAACGGCCTCTTCATAAGAACCTTGAAAAGTCGGTGGCACGGCCGCCGTGGCATTCCATCGCGATACGTCCGGCTTTAGCCATTGCATGAACTCCTCAAGTTGCCAGGGGTAGACGATGATAGATCTCATAGCTGCCGTGTTACAAAAGCCTCAACGCAAGTCGTTGTCCTTTTTGAATACTAATATCTTTTCCTTTTGCATCACGTTATAAAGCCCGAAGATCGTCTTATCTACACGCTTTTCTAATGTTAGCCCGCTGTCGCACCCGTAGCGCTCCACGAGTTCGTCACCTTTCACCTCTTTGCCCGCAAAGGTCGCGTTCCCAATCACAATGAACGCGTACCCGCCCGGCCTCAAGACGCGCACCATCTCGTCAAGCGAACGCTTGATATCCTCACGGTAAAGCCCTATCCGGTCTCCAATTCGACCACGTAACCCGATGAACTGTTCGCGCAATTGGGCGGCGTCATATCCCAGCGCCTCGAACGCGTGCTCGTCATTTTTTACGTAATCAAGCGCAATTGAGTACGGGGGCGATGTAATGATCCCGCTTACAGAGTCATCGCTTAATGGTAGGGAGCGCGCGTCGCCGCTCTCGATCTCGACATCCCCTAACGATAGGCGAAGGTGCCGTTGAATCTCCAGGTAAGCGGCGACCGACTGGATCATCAGTCTTGTTTTTGATACAAATGCTTGGTTCTCATCCTTTCTTCGGCGTCTGCTGTCGCTAATAGCGACAAGCTTTGCCAGACAGAAGAAATCTCGCACTCGGCGGTCGGGCGCCGATCCTACCACATCATGAAATGCTTTGTCACTGACGATGTTCTGTGCGCCAGTAGTCAAGAGTGCTTCATAAGTCTCTTTTATCTGCGTTAGGACGTCGCAGGATAAGGTTTTCACTCTGCTTTGCATGACGCACACAGGAGAAGCGTCATAGCCGATGAAGTCGATACCAAGGAGCTGGGCCTCGAGTGCAGTCGTCCCACTCCCTACAAAGGGGTCAAGGACTGTATCGCCTGGCGAGAGCTTACAGATATTTAGTGCCGCCCTGATCATCTGAGGGTGAAACTTTCCTTTATACGGGTAGATCCAATGTGTGAGATATTGGTTCACTGAATTGGTGCAGTTTTTTTGCACCACAGAAGAATAATCAGTCTTGTGTCCGTCAACTGACTCAAAATAGGCAAGTCTTCTTCTTAAAAGGCTGCGATCCTTTGCGTGCAGCAATACAAAGCTTCTAAGATCATTGCTCATCTCAAACGTAGCATTTAAAGAACGGAGCTCAAGCTGCGCTAAGAGAAGCTCATAGATGAATTGCACATTGCTGAATAGCTGAATTTGAGAACGCAACGCACTCACTCTTAAGGTGGTAGTCGTATTTAAACTTGGCAGAAAGTTCTTCACGTGCAACATCAATCCGCGTTGAACGTGTGATTTGAGGCCTGATGGGTATCCACCGCCTCGAGCATCCCTTCCTTGAATAGGATGCTTTTTGAAATAGCGCGCGTTTACAGTAACACTGTAGAATAGAAGTAGTGTGAGCGACGCTCTCTTACGGACTACGTCCTATGTTCGAACGTTGTCCTATTACCATCTGGTGCCTGTGCCTCACCAGGCATCAGCCGTGCCTTCGGCCGATCATTGTCATGGCAACAGTAAGCAGAGACCAGAAATCTCTACAAGAAAAAGAGGAAAGAGAGCTAGAATCAACCAGCTCAAACGCCGCCGTCAGCCTCTACGGTCGTCGTGGTATAGTCGCCGTTATTCTAGCTCTTCTTCACCATTTGTGGATTTTTCGTTGTTGACGTTATTGACGTTGATGTCCTTGCTTATGTTGTTAAGTATTTGTGACCGAGTTTGACTGGACCTGAACTTGGGTGTTCTGCGCCGTAGTGAGAAGCACACCGACTGCTACAGCATCGCCATCTTGGGTAGCGGTATTGGACTGAGTGACGTCGTTGGTAATCTTTGTTGATGCTGCTGGCATCTTGGTAGCGGTGCTTACCGCGTTTGACTGCTGCTGAGTTTGGGTGTTCACAGCCTTGGTGGCTATTAAACCGACTGAAACAGCATTACCCTTTTGTGTAGCGGTGTTGGACTGCTTGACCTTGTTCTCAACAACTGTTACTTGTTTTTCAGGCTCCTTCTTCGGAGCAACCGGCTTTTCAGCTACCTTCTTTTCTACTACTACCTTCTTTTCCACAATCACTGGCTTTTCTACAACCACTTTCTTCTCAACAACGACTGGCTTAACAACTTCGACACACTTCGTCGTGACAACGCAGCACGTCACTACAGGACAGGGGCACGTTGTTACAACAGGACACGCGGTCGGACACGGCGTCGCGGTCGGACACTTGGTCGGG
>JAJRBK010000240.1 GCA_028679495.1 Methanobacteriota archaeon | reverse complement strand
GGGGATATCAGTTTGTGGCCCCTGTTTACTTGCGCCACAAGTATGATGCGACGATCACGAACAACATTGTTTACAATCTCACTCGCGCCCTTTACGGAAAAAGAATACGCCAGCCTATCGGTGGGGACTTTGCGATCTCCAGGGATCTGGCGAAATTCTATGCGGACCAGGATGTATGGGAGTCCGATGTGGCCCGGTACGGCATCGACATCTGGATGACCACGAATGCGGTCACTCAGAATTTCCGAATCTGCCAGTCCAATCTTGGAGCGAAGATTCATGATGCAAAGGATCCTGCGGAGCACCTCGGCCCCATGTTTCGCCAAGTTGTGTGGACCATTTTTTCTCTCATGGAGCGACATGAAAGCTTTTGGAAAGGGGTCCGAGGAAGTGAACAGGTGGAGATCTTCGGCGATGCGGGCGGCGTGGAACCGGAACCTGTGAAGGTCGATCTGGAGGGGATGATTCAGCACTTCAAGACCGGATTTCAGCAGTTTTCCTCTTTGTGGAGAGAGTTTTTCTCCGAGGCATGCTTCTCAGAAATCCAGGAGGCAGCACAGCAGGAGTCAAAAGACTTTAGCCTTTCCACGGGCATATGGGTGCGGATTCTCTATGAATTAGCTGCCACCTTTCATTCGTGGAAAGTGAACCGGAATAAACTTATTGATCTTGTGACGCCTCTCTACTACGCAAGGTCTGCCTCCTTCGTCCGTCAGAGCTGGGAGATGTCTTCTCAAGAGGCGAACGCCCTTGTGGAGGAACAAGCCCTTGAGTTTGAAGAACACAAGGATTACCTCGTCAAGGTTTGGAATGAGAAATCCAGACCTGCAGCCGCGGCTTGATGGAGAAGAGGCAGAAGACCGTCATTTTTCGGAAAGCGGAGCAAGGAGTCTCTTATGAGTGAATTTCAGCAAGAGGGTCTGATCACAACCATCCACGGGTTTTACGATCTTTTTAATCGTGAGGAATATGTCCAGAACCTTGAGGACAAGTTGATGGAGTTCTCAAGACACGTCCAAATAGGGCTTCTTCTTCCTTCCCTGTACGGAGAGATCCATGTCCCTAACGTATTGGACCGAATGATTGACGAGATTAACCAGGTTAACTACGTGCGGTCCATTGTGGTTGCATTGGGAAGAACGACCCTAAGGAAGCAATTTGAAGAGGCGAGGGAGTTCTTCTATAGGTTGAAAAAAAGCGGCAGAGACGTCAAAGTCATCTGGGTTGACGGGCCAAAGATCCAAAAGATTTTCAAAAAGATCAAGGCACAGAACATTGACATCGGCAAGCCTGGCAAGGGTCAATCCGTCTGGATAAGCCTTGGATACTTTTTTGCGAAGGAACTTTGCCAGGTGATTGCCCTCCATGATTGCGACATTGTCACCTATGATCGGCTCCTCCTTGACCGCCTAATAGAGCCGGCCGCGAACCCGAACAATGATTTCGAATTCTGCAAAGGCTATTATGCCCGAATATCGCCGACGGAAATGCAAATGAAAGGGAGGGCGACGAGACTCTTTGTGACACCCTTTGTAGAAGCTCTTAGCAGAGTTATGCATCTAAGAAACCATCATGAGCTTGAGGAGTTCTTCCGTTACCACCGCGCTTTTCGTTACCCTCTCGCCGGTGAGTTCAGCTTCCTGACCCGATTAGGGAAAGCGCTGAACGTAGCCTATGACTGGGGCCTTGAAGTGAGTACTCTTTCTGAGGTTCATGAAAGCTTGACTCCGAAAAAGATTGCCCAGATTGATCTGTGCAAGAACTATGAGCACAAACACCAGCAGCTCTCAGAAATGGATGCCAGCAAGGGGCTCCACAGGATGATCGTAGATATTACAAAGTTTTATCTGAACTATATACGATCTCATGGAATGCCCATTGATGACGCTTTTATCGACATGGTTCAACGAACTTATTACCACACGGCGTTGACCTTCGTAAAGAGCTATAGTGATGATGCGGAGTCAAATGGATTGAAATACGACCGCCACCAGGAAGAGCAGACCGTTTCATATTTTGGAGACTACATTGGCGCGGCGTGGGAGCAGGCGAGGGTACAGAGAGGCGGGACGCAGATCCCCTCATGGAACCGAGTGACCTATTCCGTCCCCGATATCTACAGCGCGCTTGTCGCAGCGGTCGAGGAGGACAATCGGTGACAAGAAGGGGGGATGAGCACCGCACAGGAAAATCTGCAAGACCGCCTGAGGAGGATACCTCGAGGTTTTCGTTGCAGTTGGCAATCGGTCCGCCAACTCGATAGGTTTGCCGCCGTAATCGCTCGTTTTTGAATTACCCGAGACTTTCCTCTGCGATGCGAAACCTGAAAGTCCCGCTCAGGGCTCCACTCTCTCCTATTGCGTAAGGTTGAATGTAATGAACAACGATTTGGTATGCCAGAAGAATACCTCAGCGCGTGATTTCTGTGGCGGAGCTTCAGGATACTACCATGGAATGGAACGTGCCAGGCTTGAATTTGACGTGTAGTTGCCGGATGGCTGATTACTAATGGCTCTCATCTGGTTTTGATGGGCATTCCAATACATGCTAATGGGCCGATTATGACTTCCAAATGCGTGGTGCAATCCTACCGCATTTGAGATTCTTTCCCTTCTAAAGGAAGTCTACATGGCCAGCTAATCTCACCATCACCAGTCAACCACGGAATTCGATCAAAACGGTTCGATGCGGCGCTCGCTAAAGACTTGAAAGGGCTTTGGCTCACCTTTCACCATAAAGCCCATCGTCTCCTTGAGCGAGAGTAAGTCTCCTGTCTCCTGGCCGACAGCTTGCCAAAGAATTGGTGAGGATAAGGGAGCGGCAGAGAAGAAAAGTCGCCTCCGTCCCTTGCGGGCAAGGGCGGAGCTTGACTTCTACCCCTGGCTGCACCTCCCCTTGGGGGATATTGATTACTTCGCCGGCTTCAAGCCTTCCGGCAGCCGGATCTTTGCATCGGCAATGGATTCGGGGAACACATTGACCCGCTCCCCCTTTTCGTTCCACTGAAAAACGCATGCCACCGCAGCCTTTTGAGCAACGTCGCCTAGCTCTTTTCGATCTCTGTTTGCACCTGAAATTTCCTCGCTGCAGACCGGTGTCTGAACAGGTCGTTTGCGGTCAGTTTACCGACGGACCTCAGGCGTTCGTCGGAAGCACCCTCCGGTTCGAAGATGCGCAGCACATAGGGCTGCTTGTAGCTCCCGGTCGACTCCTGGATGAGCCTGGCTGTTTCTGCAACCTCATCCGGCGTGAGGTAACTGGTCTCCGGCGGTTCCCCCTCCTTCCGGACAACAGGGCCGACAGTTGTTCGGAACTGGTACTCCGGGAATCGGGTTACAAGCTCGATCGACTTCTTCACCTCTGCAGGGTCTATCTCCCGGCCCAGCATCCTGCCGTAAAGGCTCAAGGGCCCCTTGACTTCCATCAGCACGCGGTCTCCCAGCTTCTCCGCCAGCAGCCTATCTAGTACCTGCGCATT
>JAJRBK010000076.1 GCA_028679495.1 Methanobacteriota archaeon | reverse complement strand
CACAGACCGCCCCTCCCTACACACCGGGGTATGAAGCGCCCCCTTACTACGCACCAGGTGCCGTGTCGCCCTACCAAGGAGTCGCCATTCGCTTCGTCGCTATACTCATTGATTCCGTTATCCTTGCGGTTATTTTCTGGGCATTGAGTTTCTTTGTGGTTGCTACGATCACGATCAACGCATCGACGGGCCAAACGAGTGTTGACCCGCTCTTTGGAGCGATTATTCTGATCGACTTTATCATAGCGTTTCTCTACTTCACGCTCCTCGAAGGGCGTTATGGACAGACCGTTGGCAAGATGGCACTGAAGATGAAGGTCGTGCGGGAAGCCGATCATTCGCCGATCGGCTATGCAGAGGCAGCTGTCCGTTCGGTCCTGCGCATCATCGACTTAATTCCATTTGTTGCTCCCTATCTGCTCGGCGCAATCCTTATCTGGTCATCTGACAAGAAACAGCGCCTCGGCGATCGCGTCGCTCACACTGTGGTCACGCAAGCGTGACGCGTCACCACAGGTCACTCGCGCAGCTAAATTGACCAGAGCGTTTCCGTCCAATTTACAGGCTGGGAGCGGATAACGCATCGGTTCCCGAAAGAAAGAACAGGAAGAAGATATGAAGATAGTAGGAGGCCCGGCTTCGCAGTTACTCGCGGCACGAGTAGCAAAAAACATGGAATGTGAATTAGCACTTGTAGAATTCAAGGAATTTCCAGACGGCGAGTTATACCTCCGGATCGTGGATGAACTAGACGGAGACACGCTTGTCATTCAAAGCACGACGACGAATGATCAGATCATCTACTTGCTGCAGCTCATTGATGCCGCCTCAGACGGCTTTTTACGTGTGGTCATCCCCTACTTTGGCTATGCTCGACAGGACAAGCGCTTCAAGCTTGGAGAACCGATAAGCGCTCGTGCAATCGCGCGTACAATCGAAGCGGATGAAGTCTACGTTATAAACATACACGATCAACACACGCTTGAGCATTTTCAGCTTAGAGGTGGAAACCCGGCGATGAACCTTTCTGCAGCACAAACCATCGGAAGTCACCTGAAGCAAATGAACTTTGTGTCTCCGTTGCTTATTTCACCCGATGAAGGCGCCATACAGCTCGTGCATGACGTTGCCCAGGCGATGCAGAGCGAATTTGATGTATTAGTGAAAAAGCGTGTGTCGCCAGAGCAAGTGCAGATTCAGCCAAAGACCGTTGATGTTGATGAACGAGATGTGGTTATAGTCGATGACATGATATCGACGGGTGGCACGATGGCTGAAGCAATTAAGCTGTTGCGAGGGCAAGGGGCACGACAAGTACACGTTGCGTGTATTCACCCCGTTCTGTCTTTGAATGCCCGGCTCCGCCTGTATCACGCTGGGGTGGACAGCATCTTAGCGACCGATACTATTGAACGAGCTGAGAGCTGTATGAGCGTTGCGCCCTTGATTAAGCAAGGCGTGAAGGCGCCCCCATAAGCTTTAGCGCGTCACTAATTATGCGAGCGTGATCAAACGCTAAGGCTGGTAGTGCTGTAAGCGGCCACAAGCGAGCTTCACTGGCATCGGAGCCTCCAGATAATGTACCTGAGTTAGTCTCTGCGAGGAACGCGATAGATACAACGTGTCCCCGGGGATCTCGATACGGATCTGAATAAACTCCAATAAGCGACTTTAGCTCTATACGAAGACCCGTCTCCTCTGCTACTTCCCTTCGTACGGCCGCGTCGACTGTCTCACCATATTCGACAAACCCGCCCGGTAAGGCCCAACGCGCTTGAAAAGGCCCTTTTTGCCGCTTGATGAGCACGATCTCTCTATCTGCTATGACAACGGCATCAACCGTAAGAGCAGGAGATCTGCCATTATGCTGTGATGTTGCCCTTTTCATGGTCCTGCAAGCTACTAAGAGCTGCGTATCAGAAAAGCGTTTTGTCATATACGGCCGCCTATCCAGCGGTAGCCACTCCGATCACCACAAAAGCTATTGAGCCAGGCGCTTAATATGCCCCGATGTACGACGTTTATGCAATCAGGCCTGATTTCCCTGTCCTTGAGCAAGTCGTGTACCTTGATAATGCCTCGACGAGCCAGACGCCACGACCAGTTGTAGAGGCTATGAACGAGTACTTCTTCGAGTACGCGGGCAACTATGGTAGGGGCGCACATCGTTTAGCCCAAGCCACGACGGAACATTACGAGAACGCTCGTGAGAGTGTCGCGTCGTTTTTTGAGGCCGATCCTAGAAACGTTATCTTCACTAAGAATACGACTGAAAGCATCAACATTGTAGCCCACGGACGGGAATGGGCGCCAGGCGATCGTGTTATCACAAGCGCAATTGAACACCACTCGAACTATCTGCCATGGGTCGGACTCAGCTCATACGGTGTTGTCCTTGACCTCGTGGACGCAAACCATGAGGGCATAATCGATCCAAACGCTGTTGAGGAGAAGATCACCGACAGTACGAAGTTGATCGCGCTGTCGCACGTTTCTAATGTCTTCGGCTCGGTTCTAGACATCGATCAGGTTATCAAGATCGGTCGTAAGCACGGTGTGTCTGTGCTCGTGGACGCTGCGCAATCTGCCGGTGAGATTCCGTTGTCAATGAAAAAACTTGCACCTGATTATCTCGCGCTGCCCGGTCACAAAGGTCTTTTGGGCCCACAAGGCACAGGTGTTCTCATCATCCACGATCCTGAGGAACTACGTCCTACGATCCTAGGAGGTGGTGCCGTTGAATGGGTTCGCGGTTGTGACTACGAGCTTCTTGATCCTCCCGCGCGTTTTGAGGCTGGCACCCCCAACATACCCGGCGTAATTGGCGTAGGGCGGGCAGTAGAATATGTCAAGACGCTTGGGGTTACAAACGTTGAAAAACATGTCACCATGCTGGCGAGACTCGCCGCAAAGCAGCTGGCTGAGATTGAAAACGTCACGGTATATGGTCCTGAGAATCGGATCGGTGTTGTGTCGTTTAACGTCGCAGATCTGCATCCGCACGACGTCTCAATGATGCTCGATGAGACGAACAAGATTTGTACGCGAAGCGGATACCACTGTGCTATGCCCGCACTCCTGTCGCTTGGCCTTGATGGTACCGTGCGAGCCTCCTTTGGACCGTACAATACAATCGAAGAGGTCAACCTTCTGACAGGAGCGGTTGGTCTTATCGCTACCTCTCTCGTGTAGTTTTACATGTGTAGTTCAAGGCTGAAATCGAGCCACGCTGATGAGTGGGTGAGGTATCCAAGGGAGAGCACGTCTACTCCCGTTGACGCATAGTCTCTGATGTTGTCGAGCGTAATACCTCCAGACGCTTCGAGCAGCACACTGTCACGTAAACCCTGCTCTTTCAACGCCGTGACAGCAGAAATAACTTCATTGGTTTCCATGTTGTCGAACATTATAATGTCGGCGCCAAGCTGAGCAGCTTTAAGGCAGTCTTCTACCGCTTCGACTTCTATTTCAACTTTTTTTGTAAAGAACGTTTTTTTGCTCAGCACATCCTCGATGGAAAGGACGTTCAAGTGGTTATCCTTAAACAAATATGAATCTGAGAGCGAGTACCGGTGCGGATCGCCACCTCCAATAGCTACGGCTTTTTTCTCGTAATAACGAAAACCAGGCGTCGTTTTTCTTGTTGCGGCTATGGTAACGCTGCCGGCGGCCAGCTTGCATCGCTGGGTGAGTGTGGCGATGCCACTCATGCGACATAGGAGATTTAGTGCGACCCGCTCAGCGACTAAAATATCCCTCACGCGACCCGAGAGACGTGTTACTGTGTCATTCGCGTTCACAATATCTCCATCATTACAGAGGGGACTTGTCGTGACGTTACAATAGTTGAAGACGCTCTGGGCCTCGTGCAACCCGGCAACGATACCATCTTCGTGTGCAATGAGATCAGCAGCACCGTCAATATCAGGCAGCATAGCGGTCGTTATGTCGCCGAAACCCACATCTTCTGCCATAAACCTCTCAATATCGCAGACATCCACAATATCACCACATATGTTTTCTATCTGAAGCGACTTAAAGGGTTTCGAGATGATCGTCGGAATTATCGGTTGTGGGGTGATCGGCTCTGAAATCTGCCGCACCCTGAACGCTGATCGCTTTCAAGGCACCGTACTTGTGATGGATCGTCACCCAGAGCGAGCGCAGCGGCTCGCGAGAAAACTCAAAGTAAAATCAGCAGCCGTGCCATTGTCTGACATCCTCGACCAAGCCGATCTTGTGGTCGAATGTGCGTCAGTTCAGGCAGCCCGAGACGTTGCCATGAGCGTTTTAACGAAAGGCACGGACCTTATGCTCCTCAGCGTTGGCGCTTTGGTCGACCATGATTTTAGAAAGCAAGTCTTTCAAGCAGCCCGATCTCATCGCTCTACTCTTTACATTCCTTCAGGAGCCATTGGCGGCATAGACGCTTTGCTCGCCGCTTCACAGGCCTCAATCGATCGTGTTACCCTCACAACAACCAAACCTCCGGCTGGCTTACGCAGCGCTCCATACGTGGTCGAGCATGGCATCGATTTAGGAAAAACGAGCGTGATATTTGAGGGAACGGCACACGAGGCGATTGATTGTTTCCCTCAGAACGTTAACGTGGCAGCATCTCTTGCGTTAGCTGGAGTCGGGTTTGACCGGACGATCGTGCGGATAGCCGTCGACCCCCGGTTAACACGAAACGTGCACGAGATTGATGTGGAGGGAGAGTTTGGACGATTCGCAGCGCGCTTTGAAAACGTTCCGTCTTCAAATGACCGCACGAGCAAGCTTGCCGCATATTCTGCGGCTGCAATGATACACAAGATCATCGATGCTGTTAAGATCGGGACGTAGCACCGCGTTATTGTGTAACTGCAGCCAAGAGAGGTCTGATGACGTTCCACACTAGGAGTTACATTGCTGAACTTCGTCCTTTCAACTGCGCTATGGCCGCAGGAGCGTCGCTTATAGGAATCTTTGTAAGTAGCGCCGAGTTCACCTCTGCCCTCCTTATTACCGCTTTATTTGCATTCACGGCAGTTTTTCTCATCACCGGCGGTGGCAACGTGATCAACGACTACTTTGATGTCGACATCGACCGTATTAATAAGCCTACGCGCCCCCTACCGGCCGGTCTCATCACACAATCGAAAGCGCTTGTGTATGCCTGCATTCTCTTGCTTTTAGGCACGATACTCGCGTCGTTACTCAACTCACTCTGCCTTGCAATCGCAGCGCTCAGTTCTGCTCTCCTTATTCTTTACTCGTGGCGGTTGAAGCGATCAGTGCTGATCGGAAATCTGCTCGTGGGATATCTTACAGGGTCAGTTTTTCTTTTTGGCGGAGCTTCCGTACACGCGTTTTACGTTCCAGCCGTGCTCTTTATTAGTGCGATGTTCGCAATCGTCTCTCGTGAAATCGTCAAGGATATCGAGGACCTTGCGGGAGACCGGCGCATGGGGGCGACAACGCTGCCTATTAAGTATGGGGACTCCCTCTCGCGCAAGGCGGCCGTCTTGTTTATGCTGATTGCTGTTGCAGTCAGTCCAATCCCCTTTATCATCTCCGCTTTTGGATTTACCTACCTGAGCATTATCGCAGTGGCGGATGTCGCTCTCTTGGCCGCGGCAGCGTTTTCTTGGAAGTCTGCTGCGAGCTCGGCACGATACATGAAGTATGGCATGGTAATCGTGTTGGCGGCGTACGTCTTAGGAAGAATTACGCTGTAATTAATAACCATAAAGAGTAAATAGCTCCTTGACGCAACTACCGTTGCCTTTTTTGCGACGCTCACGACGGAGGACGATGAACGCTGAGGATACTCGAGGCCTTATTCGCAAGCACCCGAAGAGCAATACGTACATCATAAAGGATAACGTGTTCTTCGAGCGAAGCGTTCACGTGCGCGGCAACCTTATTACAGGTAAAAACGTCAGTTTTTGGGAGGACCTCATCGTCGAAGGTTCGCTCGATCTAGGTAATCGATCTACCGTGAGAGGGAACGTCAAGGCTGAAAGCGCTTTTATTGGCAAAGACGCGGAAATTGGTGGCGTTCTCATAACAGCCGATGATACAACGCTTCTTGAAGGAGTCAAGCTAAAAGAGGTTGACAGTGGGGGGAGCATTTTCGTTAAGCCGGATGCTGTTATCGAACGCATTGTCGCTGACGGAAATGTAGAAATAAAAGGAAAAGCAAGCATCGGCTTTATCTCGACAAAAGGGAAAGTTATCGTTCGGGGAGAATAGGTTCTTAACGCCTCTACTTATTCCCGTTCTGCCCTCTTGATGCTGCTTTATGGTCGTATGGCGAGTTCATACTGGCCGCTTTTGATCATCGCCGTGAGAACCGCCTGTCCAAAAGATATACCTCCGTCGCCACGCGGAACCGCCGTGTTGCTGAATAGTTCAAGATCGGAAAGCGCGCATACTGATTTTATCTTCTTAACGATGGCTTTATTGTATGCAACGCCTCCTGAGAGCCCTACGACGTTTACACCCATCGCTTCGGCGGCTTGAGCAGCGATCATAGCGATACCTTCTGCGATTGTATTTTGTGCTGAAGCAGCAATATCTTTCGTACGCTCACCGCGCTGCTTTGCGACGAGCACTGCATCAAGTATAAGCCGTGTGTCGAGGACTGGCCGCCCCGCGTAGGAGGTTATCTCGACGGGAAGTGCAACGCTCGGATACCCATAGTGTGCGACACCTTCGAGCCTCATCGCGGGCTCCCCATCATATGTTCGCTTCTGGCAAACATCCAGCGCTGCAGCAACGGCGTCTAAGACGCGTCCCGTGCTTGACGTCAAAGGGACGTTGATCTTTCGTTCGATCTGCTGTATGAGTATTGACGACTCAAGCTCGCTCAATCCAAGCGACACTAGGGTCGCTTGGAGGCGCGCCTCTTCGTAGACGTCGTAGAGCATGCCCGCTATCATACGCACGGGGT
>JAJRBK010000075.1 GCA_028679495.1 Methanobacteriota archaeon | reverse complement strand
GGTAGATAATGGCTTCACATGACACCCGTTGGACGCTGCCCGATCTTCCAAGCGCTGTGCACTGGTGTGCAACGCGGAATGAACAGGGCATTCGTTGTATAGTCGACGTGCTTGGTGAATACGCACGGAAGGCCGACCAAGCTACAGACTCGGTTGACGCGTACATGAGCGCTGCGCGGACGATCGATGAGCATGGATTGAACGCCTCCTTGACGGTAAAGCTCAGTGCCTTAGGCGCTCTTTTCGATCAGCAACAGTGCCGTGCGAATGTGCGGGCCATCGCCGAGGAGACGGCGCGCCGAAATATCGGTTTTGAGATTGATATGGAGGTGCCCAATCTTATCGAGTACACGATTGACGTCACGCGTGCATGTGCGAGACAAGGGCGGACCGTGACTGTAGCGCTTCAAGCGTATATGGATCGTACCCGTGACGATCTTGTGCGGATATGCACCGAAGGGGGGACGGCACGCGTTGTCAAAGGCGCGTATATGGGAACGATCCGTGATTTTGGTGCTATCCAACAGCGTTTCAAGGCGCTTATCGATCTTCTCTACGCCGAGAAGGTCTTTTTCGCTGTCGGGACGCATGATCCAGAATTGCTCGCGTGGATGATGACGCGCATGGAGGCGCGGAAGGATATGGTGGAGTTTGGCTTTCTGAAAGGCCTTGCTGACCAGACAAAGACCGCTATGGTCAACGACGGCTGGCGGGTGTCTGAGTACGTGCCGTTTGGCGAGCACGCTGCGGGCTACGAGACCCGACGACGACAGTACCTACGATCGCTCGAAGTGTTGCACCGCGCTCCTGTCCCTTAGAGGATGGGCAGCCCATCGCGTGAGGCGAAGCACGGCGTCTTCAAGGAGAGCATCATCTTTTTTTAAGAACGAGAAAGTACGCCGCTGCCGCGATAACGAAAAGCATGCCGGTCACGCCGAGGTACAACAGCAGATTCCCCTCAATGAGCCCCTCGTTGCCTCCGTGCTGCTCGTTCGATGTATTTGTGAGCTGCCTTTCAATATCGTGCGTGGTGGTGGTACTGGCTGCCCAAAACGAGAGGATGACGAGCGCCGCAAGCACGATTAAGAGCGCGATGTATTGCCGCTTCACGTTTTTTCACCCACCGGACTTACTGCCATCGTGCATATGCGCACTTTTCTGCGTTCCTCTCAGCATCGAGCTATTCTTTGGTCTGCGTTAGGCATCAAGTACCTTTCGCCCACTCGATCTAGCGGGGGTACGCCGCAGCTCACGCAATGGTTTGCTGACGGACGCGACAGGTGTGCTGAATATCAGCACTGTAAAACTCCAAGAAAAAAGATGAGCGGCCTCTCAGCCGCTTCAGCTTGCTACTCCTGCAACGATGAGCTCGATTCCTAACAAAAGCAGCGCCAGCGCCACTAGAAGGACGAGAAGTCCGAAGCCTAAGCTTGGGAACACGATTACCAGTATAGCGATGATCAGCGCTATGATGCCAAGAACCATGCTTGTCCCACGTATCCACGAAGGGGCTCCCGCTCCTACAGCATATCCTGCGAACGCTATCCTCCCAATCGCATTAAGCAGCAATCCGATCGCGAAGATGATTAACAGCAAATCGCTACCGAAGTTGGTATACACGATCGCTGCAACCCCCAAAGCGAGCACGATAATGCCTAGTATGATGGTTAGCACTCTACCGCCCATGCGAGCCGTCCGCGCCCCCGCACCACTTGCGATGAGACTGAGACCCAAGATGATGAGTCCAATGCCAAGTATGAGCCGAAGCAAGCCAATAGCAACATTGGGATTAAAAATAACGTACACTGCGAGAATGAGGACGATAATACCGGCAATAATTTCGGCAGCACGAACCCACATGGAATGTCTTTCAGCCATTTTGCGTTACACCTCCTTTTTCGATTGTTCAGTGTTGAGTGGCAGAAGTGACGTCTGAAAAATATTTATAGCTATCTAAAATAAAATACTCTCCTTTTTCGGTGCCAACGCGGTTTTCAGGACAGGACCTTGAGATCACACCACGTGAGTGTTATATCAGTGTTTCCCGACACCATACATACAAAAAAGAAAGAAGCTGCCCGAGCCTTAGAAGCGATGTGCTGCCTTAGATAGACAGAAAAACAGCCGGCGCAGCATGACTACCCCCTATGAGCGATGAGTCGAAAGGAACCTGCGCTATCGGAGCCGCAAGGGCGTCACAACTCAATGCGCTCGGAGTACACCTTGCGCAGGTCTTCATGGCTCAATAGACAGCTCAACCTTCGGAGCTTGAACTTTATATCGAGCAAACAGTTGTGGCAGACCGGTTCCGCCCCCTTATAGTTCCCTTCACAAAACTCACACACCTTCATCGTCGGATCCTTCTCTATTCGTGTTTTAAGGTCGTAATTTGCCAGGTAGGCGTTGATAACCTGCATTGCGGCCATGAGCTCCTTCTTGCATATCGACAAGCAGCCGTCCTCAGCATCCGACCAATCAGCCCAATCCGTCTGCAGCTTTTGATGAATGTGCTCGATCTCCAGTGTATCCACTTGATTACACCCGCTACTTTTCATGGCAACGGTACTTTATTAGTCTGTCTGTGCGAGTGCGCGCAACTGAGAGCACCTGAAACCAAAGCGCCGCACGTGCGAAAAGCAGAGGACATGACGGCAACTTACTCAACTAAAATAAAAGAGAGAGGAGGCAGCGCCACTTTCAGAGCTTCTCCTTTGGGGCAGTGCTATCAAACTGAGGTCATGGTTTGTTTTTAAAACACATTCGAAGGAAGCAACATCACATGACACGTGGCGCTGCAAAATACCGCCGTAGTATCTTTGGCGACTCGCTATTAAGCAGCCTAGAATAGGAAAATTAAGTACATAACTATGTGTGACGGACAGCTGTTGTTACATGGCATCCGACCGATACGGCGTGCCGCTGTGCGTACCCGAAAGACGCAAGACTATTTCCTTAATCACATGTACAGGCACGCGCACAGGCCGGCTTTTACCAAACTTGACGCAGAAGACTGAGCCCCGTCAGGAAAGGATGCCGTTATCAGCGAGCGCTTGTGTATGGTGGAACGCGGTGAGCGACCGCACCTTTGTAAACGAGCACGCTCGGGCCACAAAACCCTCGGTCTTAGCCCTCACTGTATGTGCGACGATCCTAATCCATGAAGTAGTCGAGTGCTTCAGGACACCGTGTGGTTAACTGCTCGTAGAATCTCCGTGTAAATTCTAAATCACTACTGTCGAGCGCCTTCTTGTACGAATCTACGAGCGGAACTGGAAGCTTCCTCTTCCGTTTCATTATTGACACGACGGTCTCAACTGACACACCGACTTCTTCGGCAGAATTCCAGCTGTTATTTGTCATATGTGCTCCATTAGTCTCCTTCTAGATAACAACGTCCCTTGTACAGCTTCTAGTGATCGAATCACTCGTTTCTGCGCGGTTTTCTGGATGGTATGCGGCGTCTTATACATCAATACCTCGTCTCCCAGCGGTAATTAAATAATATCCTGCGAGCCCTTTCCATTTGTGCCATCGTGCTGCTATCCGTCTCACATCGGACATAAAACTCAAGCTCAACCCAAAATCAAAGGGACAGGACTCAAGGTCCGACTTACGTGTGGGGTCCTGTTCGGGGGCATACGTTCAAACATATGAGCAATGAACAATGGGCTTTGTCGGCTAGCGTTATCAACTTGGGCACGGAAGCCCGTCATTTACGGCTAAGATCACGGTCACGTTATCGCGCCCCCCTCGAGCGTTTACACATTCGATGAGCCGTGTGCACTTGTTGTATAGGTCGTGTCCTTTACTACTGATAACACGCAGGATTATGTCATCAGCAAGCGTATCAGTTAGCCCATCTGTGCAGAGCAAAAGATAGTCCCCTCGCCGCCACGAGAGAGATTTAAGGTCTATGTTTATGTGGGTGCGGTCGCCAAGCGCTTGCGTGAGGACATGTCGATATGGATGCGTCTTGGCCTCGGTTGGTGTAACCTGTCCTGAAGCTTCAAGCGCTGCGATCATCGAATGGTCCGTCGTTAGACGCTTGAGCTCAGCACGTGTTATGAGGTATGCCCGGCTATCTCCGACATGAGCGACGAACAGGCGTTCCGGTGTCAAGACGCATGCCACTATTGTTGTGGCCATGCCGACAAGCGCTCTATTTTTGTCTGCTTTTTGGTACACTCTCACGTTCGCCTGCATTATCGCTTTGTGGAGCATTTGGAGAACTGACAGTTCTGCCGTATATGTTTGTATGTATGCGTCGACACATTCGATCGCTAATTTGCTCGCTATTTCACCAGCTGGTTGCCCTCCCACACCATCAGCTATGAGCGTCAAACACAGCTTCTCATTGATACGAAAAGCATCTTCATTCCTCTCCCGCCGGACTTGGTCGGTTTTTGCAGCAAATCTCACGTTGCCCCCACTCGATCAGAGTTTATATTCTACGCGACAAACTTATTGAAGATAATAAATCGGAACTAGTTAATTTACGGGGGTGATAACGCGGAGTGATAAAGGTTGCGCCTTAGCGCAGGCCTGCCTATCATTACCACGGCATCTTGGTTGCAGCAGACGGCACGGCGGACATGGAACCTGTCTTTGACTACTGTGCGTATCTTGCACGTTTGACGAAGGCTACACTCCGCGTCGTCCACGTGCTAGATATAACGGCGTTCAGCGCTCGGCCCATCGAAACAGCATGGGAAGAAGCGTACATTGTTCTCAAATCAGAAGCCGTTATCATCTTAGAAGTGTCACGAAAAGCGCGTATAGAACGTGGTCTCACGGGAGGCCCAATAAGAGCGGTCTTGCTCGAGGGACATCTTTCAGAAGGGATCGCCAGATATATTAAAGACCACGCCATCAATCTTATCGTTTTAGGAGTGCGTAGACGTAAAGGATTTGACAGATTGTTTATGGGCAACGACGCTGACAAGATTATACGAACCGCCGTGGTGCCCGTACTCATCGTGCTTAGCTCTCTCGGTGTAAAAGTGTGAATGGTCAAGAGTGTGAGGCGGCGTGAGCAGAGATGAGAACGAAAGTGGCACAACTGTCTGTCAGTTGTTACAGGATAGGAAGAGATACCGTCTGAGACGCTGTCACGAATAACGGACTTAAGCGCAAGAATGGCGGCATGCCATCTAATTATATTACAAATAATATTATTAGATAATTATATTTAATATAACGACTATTACATATTCATGCTAAGGGGAAGCTAAGTCAGTACGGATGCAACGTGCACACCAATTCGTGCGGTTGTCTCTTTTCCTAAACCTGCCTGCTTTGCTATTTGTTTCACCTCCCTAGCTACAAAGCATGGCGTGTACCGACTGCAGCTCGTTCTGTTTGCCTCCCTTTAGCCCTCCCTTCTTATCTGTGCTCGACGGCCTATTTCGTATGCACTCGTACAACTTTTCCCCCTGAGCAAGTTGCCGCGCTTGACCGCTTAGAAGATGCTGATACAAGCGTATCATAAAGCCACCCATTGTTTCCGTGGTATAAAAATAGTACAACGGGTTGCAGTCTATGCGAATATCCGCCGTCTTACAGGCGCTCACGTTCGGTCGGAACCCGTACACAACGTGGGGTAGTTGCAGGTTCGCTAGAAAAGGAGGCTAGGAGGTGTCGACTTATAGAGGTGGGTTCAAGTGGTGTAGACAGGCGAACCTGCAACCCCATGGGATGAAGCACAGTATCTCTCCTCGCACATGCTTTATATCTTACGATTTTCCTATGTGTCGAGAGCTGGCAGATTCTTGTGCCCGCTTACAGCCTCTCTCATAGCGCGTATGTCACCAAGAAAACCCTATAGGGACCTGCGTGCCTTGTCACACGCAGATTATCAAGAGCGCGACGCTTAAAGCCGCTATGATATCTATCGTTGCCCTAGCTATGTAGTTATAAACCCGCGAGTATGTGTGTTCGCCCACGACCTTTTTATCGTTAATAATTATAAGCGTGAATACGAGCACGACAGGCAGCAGAATGCCGTTGATGACTTGAGAAAAAATACAGTATGGAGAACTAGCGGATTTTCTGGGTGGCTTTCCAAGTGCTGTTACGACGTGCCTTCTGTATGTTGCCTAACGAGGCTTGGACGTCGTTGCGCGGCGTCTTACGGTTGCTATGGCCGTATTCAGTTTAATCTGCACTATCTGAGAGTTTGCTACACACAAGCGATGTTGTACGCTTAATACATCGGATGGACAGTGTGCACTCTGATGAGCTTATGCAAGGAAGTGCCCGTCTTGGACAAGATTAGTTACCGGTAGCTTTAAAATCTGCATCTCTAAATATACACATAACGCTAAAAGCAGACGACATGCAGCTCAAATAGTGAGAAGAGCGAGATGGATCCAAGAAAAAAGGTATGCTCATTTTGTCGATTGATCCTTCCTAGTGACTTTCAGTTTTGTCCTATGTGTGGAGAACCTCTCACTGAAGAAGGTTCACGCTACTCTCCGCCCTATGAACCCCCTCCAGAAGAGGAAAACCCTATACTCCTTGATCGTATCGGGGGGGCACTCTTTTCCCCAACGCGAAAGAAAATTGTCATCGCAGTCGCGCTAGTAGCCCTCGTCCTCGTTATGGGGGCTGGTGTTGTCGGCGTTTCGATGTTTCAAAAGCCTAACAGTGAATCGAGCATAGCTGAGACAGCAACAACAACGCCCTCTATAGCTCCTACACCAACTGTGTATCCTACTGTGTATCCCACGCCAACTCCCACGTTATACCCTGCGCCCTATCAGACACCAATATACGGGACACCATCACCCACCATAACTACACCGTCTATTACACCGTCTCAGAATCCTTATTACCCTTATTATGGGCCCTATGGGACACCATCGCCCACTATAAGTACACCGTCTCAGAGCCCTTATTACCCTTATAATGCCTCTACTCAATAGAACTCTAATCTATACATAAGTCGTCTGGTGGTCATCTCTTCTCGGCAAACACTTCTTGCGCCGCTTTTACAATGCGGCCCCGTGCTTCTTGCTTATATTCAGGTACTGCCCTTGGCATTACATTCTATGCTTAGAAGCACTCCTATTTATAATGACTAGAGAGTATTTTAGCAGAACGTTAATATAGTATAACTACAATATGTTTACTGAACTCCCAGTCAATTATAAACAGAGGATTAATGAGGATGCATAGAACCGTTAACGTGCAACGCGACGTCTTGAAAAAGCTTAGATGCAGCAATCACGTTGAAGCGTTCCCCCTTAGATCCTGTGTATCATCGATTTGACACGGGTAGGCTCATTGAGATACGTTGCCGCGACCAGACGATGCCGTGCACGCAAATAAGTGTAACATGTTCAGGGTGTATGTACCAGATGAGAAAGGAGATGCCATAACGTGACATTCCAGGAATGTTGGAAATGCAAGAACCAAAGTATCACCGCGTTTATGACCGCACGTGTTCAGAAGCAGTACGAGTACTGCGCATACTTTGAACGTGTGATCGATCCGAGACGAAACGTAACGGCATGCCCTGCATTTGTGCAGCGACAGGGAAGAGCGTTTCTTGTGCAACTGTGATATCGCATCGACATAATCACTAAACACAGCCGATACTTACCGTAACACGAACAAAACCTTATCCTTGTAAGCGGATGGGCCATCACGTGAATTGTAATGGATTAAGAAAAGGTCGTTGATGGAAGTC
>JAJRBK010000074.1 GCA_028679495.1 Methanobacteriota archaeon | reverse complement strand
GAGGCTGGCTTTCCCAGCTAGGCGCTCTCGATTTTGCCGGTGGAACCGTCGTTCACGTTAACAGCGGGGTAGCAGCTCTCGCTCTCGTGCTGTTGCTTAAGGGCCGCCGGGAAAGAAGCTTGCTCCCTCATCAACTTGGATATGCCGTAATCGGAGCTGGGTTGCTATGGTTTGGATGGTTTGGTTTTAATGCAGGTTCTGCCCTCTCTGCCGGACAGCTTGCAGGCTCTGCATTTTTAGTCACGAACATATCTGCAGCGTCAGCTATGCTTTCATGGATGCTCATTGAATACCTTCGACTTGGTAAAGCAACGATGTTAGGGGCCGCTTCAGGCATCATTGCTGGATTAGTTGCCATTACGCCGGCAGCTGGTTTCGTAAACGTTCCAAGCGCCATTATAATCGGATTCTGCGCCTCATTTGTATCTTACGCGGCAATTTCTTATATCAAGCCACGACTCGGCTACGACGACGCTTTAGACGTCTTTGGAATACACGGGTTTTCTGGAATATGGGGCGCTTTAGCAACAGGCATATTTGCAAGCCCCTTCATAAATGCGGTTGGAACAGGGCTTGTATATGGCAATCCAGCTCAGCTTGGCATCCAAGTTCTTGCCGTAGGAGCAACGTTTACCTATTCGTTTATAGCAACGCTCATTATCGGCAAAGTGGTCGATGCAACGATTGGGCTTCGTGTAACTGCTGATGACGAAATCCAAGGACTAGACCAAGCGATACATGACGAAGCTGCCTACCACGTTTAATCCGAGCTAATGGTGTTTAGAAGGTGAGAGGAAAATGAAAAAAATTGTGGCAATAATTAGGCCAAACAAGCTTGGTATCGTAAAAGAATCGTTAGACGATATAGGCTGTCCAGGCTTGACAGTGACAGAAGTGAAAGGACGCGGAAGACAAAAAGGAATTACGGAGATTTACCGTGATCGAGCATATCAAATCGACCTGCTGCCAAAGCTGGAGATAAACATGGTTGCACGCGATGATAAAATCGATGAGATAGTTGAAATAATTGCTAAATCAGCTCGAACAGGTGAAATAGGGGACGGAAAAATATTTATTTTACCGATAGAAGATGTCATAAGAATAAGAACTGGCGAACGAGGGGAGAGCGCTCTGTGACCTACATCACGTAATACAGAGCTCACTTTTTGGTTTATAATTGAGCATACCGGGCACGAAACCGAATACGTCGAACACACTCGTTGGCTAGAACCCAGACCACGAAACAAACTCCTCAGTTCCTCAGTAATACGCTTTGATGCTTAATGGTTCAAGTATCCAAATGCCCTGTAATTCAGCGTAACTCGCTCTCAGCTCGTCGAGGAACTTCTCGTATAACGGGCCAGCTGTCTGATATTCTCTCACCACACAGGTTATCTGATAAGCCTGTCGCTCGTCTTGCAGGTGTGCTAAGCACAAAATTGAAACACTCTGGTGCCGCTCCATGGCCTCAGTCAAATCATCATGCGCCTCTCTTTCTCTGTCTTGCGGTAATAAGATGAGATCGGGCTTGGGTGCTTTAATTGTTGCGAGCGGCACCAAATCAAGAGTTCCGTCTCTTTTGTGCACGCCAAGTACCTTGGTTATGTCCGACCTATTCAGCAACCGTACCACGTGTATAGGAAGCTCCATAAGTCTCAGGTTTATGCAGCGCTTAGTTTATCCTAGGTCTAAGCCTGCAACGTACAACACGTTATTGCCGCGCAGTATGACTTTTCCGAGTGGGACTTTTTCATCTTCTCTAAGCTCTTGCGCTTGTGCAAGCGAGATGTTCCAGTGAGGGTCATAACCCAAAAACGTGCCTACGATGTTTTTTGACCCTTTAAGTCTTACGGTCACACTTGAGCCAATGTTTCGCGATAGCACTTCGAACGGCCTTCGGCTTTGAATCATCTTCTTCATTTTTGGCGGGGCACTTTTTGCGCCGTCTTCAGGTAAAACTGTGCATCCTTCTAGATAAAGAATGCTGCTAAAAGGGCATTTGCATAACCTTTATCTTGAGAAATGGAACAGTACATAGCAATGCGTAAGCTGTTTGCCGCTCTAGTCCTGAGCCTTCTTGTAGTCCTTTCCTTGGGTTGCTTAAATAAGGCTGAGGAGAGCGCCCCCTTAGCACCTGCCGCCAGTACTGTTTTACGATTCAACAATCAGCCCTCGATTAACCAAAACGAATATGCTGCGTTTACGTGTCAGTTGAACGTTTCACGAGGGTCTGGCTTAGATGGAAAAGAGATCCACTGGTCTATAGATAATGTCCATAAAGACTCTACACGTACGCTTTGGGGATACGCGATCTTGAACCTGAGCATGGCAGACACTCAACAGCTTACAGTCGGCAAACACATTTTAAAAGCATCATTTGATGGCGATTCCGATTACTCACCATCAAACGCTACGGCGGTCTTCCAAGTAAAACCCGCCGCGACGCCGACGCCCACCCCGAGCGCCTCGCCAAGCCCATCGGCGGAACCTGAGCACCGATCGATCAATTTAAACGCTCCGTCTGCGGCGCATTCGGGCCGCATCGATGTTTCCGGAACGCATTCGGGACTCAAGGGGAACGAAAACATCTACGTCTTCGTCAAGCCACAGAACAATGACACGTGGAAACTGCAAAGTCCCCCCTTAGTGTATGTGAACGGCACTTTTAGCGCGAGCATAGATTTCGATAAACCAGCCGGCGGTGGGATGCGTTACGATGTACTTGCCCTTATCACAGGTAGCCGATTTGATGCCGGCACCACGCTGACTAAACTTCCCTCATCCGCTGCGGAGAGCCGCACAGCAATTACAGTGACGTAGCTACGCGATCTCAGCATGTTAGTGTCTGTAGCATCTCGTAGTCGATGTGGGAGCTTGCCGGTCGAGGATTACCCATGGATGAAGGCGATGAACCAAACATTTAAATCAAAAGTTATAAATAAAAATAGCACCAGCTTAGAATATCATTATTATTAATGATATTTAACGCAAAGCCACGTGGCTAAATTAAAGCGTAACGCAGGGGGGTAGAGTAATTTGGCGACTCGAACAAGTTACACTTGGACCTTAAAAACAGAAAATGACCGTGAGATAATAGAAAAAGAATGGCCGGGCAACCTGAAGGGGTATGAGCAAACGTGCAAGACCTTTCGGTTTGAAGACGTGGAACGTGAATTCACGTGGAATGAAACTGGGAACGTTAACCTAGCTCATGAAGCGATCGACAGACACGCGGAAAGCTGGAGAAAAAACAAAGTAGCACTATATTACGACGGCCCAGAAGGCGAATACAAATACACGTTTCTCAACCTAAAAGTGCTTTCTAACAAGTTTGCTAACGTGCTTAAGAGCCTCGGCGTCTCCCGTGGTGACAGGGTCTTTACATACATGGGCCGGATCCCCGAGCTTTACATCGCAGCGCTGGGGACGGTAAAAAACGGCTCTATTTGGGGGCCGCTTTTTGGAGGATTTAGAGCTGAAGCAGTAAAAGACCGTTTAGAGGACAGTGGCGCTCGCGTGCTAGTAACAACGCCTGATCTCAAGAAAGCTAACGTCGACGAAATTATGAGCGACCTTCCCAAGCTCGAGCACGTTATTGTTGCTCGGGCAAGCCCTGACGAGCTGAATGATGATAAGAGCGCCAGTTTCGACGAAGAGATGGGGCGAGTCTCGTCAAATCACTCAACTGAATGGATGAAGCGCGAGGATCCAGCGATGATGCACTACACGTCTGGCACGACAGGTAAAGCCAAGGGAGTGATCCACGCACATAACGCGATGATTGGGCACTTCATAACCACAAAGTACGTTCAAGACGTTACTGACGAGGACATTTACTGGTGCACGGCTGATCCTGGTTGGGTCACAGGAACGTCTTATGCGTGCTGGGGTCCTTGGCTTAACGGCGTCTCGCAAGTCGCTTACAGTGGTCGCTTTGACTCTGCCACTTGGTATGGCATCATCGATAAATACCAAGTAACGATCTGGTACACAGCGCCGACTGCGCTTCGACTCCTCATGAAGGATGGAATTGATGTCATCAAGCAGTTTGACCTTAACAGCCTTCGCTATATTACAAGTGTCGGCGAGCCCCTTAATCCTGAGGTTATCCGATGGGGGCTCAAAGCGTTTGACCTTCCAATCCATGATAATTGGTGGATGACAGAGACCGGTCAGATACTTATCGCTAATTACCCGTGCATGTCTATACGACTAGGCTCGATGGGCCGTCCGTTCCCAGGCATCACGGCTGCCATCGTTGACGACAAGGGAAACGAGCTGCCACCTAACACCCCTGGGAATCTCGTCATTAAACCACCTTGGCCAGCACTCATGCGTGGCATCTGGCAAAACGTGGAGAAGTATCGTAGCTATTTTGAGATACCGGGATGGTATAAATCTGGGGACAGCGCGTTTCAGGACGAAGACGGATACTTCTGGTTTATGGGACGAGTCGACGACGTGATAAAAACCTCTGGCGAGCGCGTCGGACCTTTTGAGGTTGAAAGCGCCCTCGTAGAGCATCCTGCTGTTGCAGAGGCAGGCGTTATTGGCAAGCCCGATGCCCTGCGGGGCGAGATTATCAAAGCATTCGTGAGTCTCCGGGCAGGGTATACACCCTCGGAAGAGCTAAAACAGGATGTATCGATGTTTGTTAAAAAGCATTTAGCTGCGCACGCATTTCCACGTGAAATCGAGTTTATGGAAAAGTTGCCAAAGACACGCAGCGGGAAGATCATGAGGAGGGTGTTGAAAGCCCAAGAACTTGGACTACCGATGGGAGATCTTGCCTCACTTGATGAAGATTGAGCCCCTCCTATCCCCCTTTTTTATTCTAACTCTAAGTACTAGATCGGCGATCTAGTGTATGTTATGGCCGGTTACGCTTTCATAACTAAGTTCCGGATTGCTTCGAGCACGCACGAGACATCTCAACCTTTTTTTACTGGAATACCACGTGATGTTGTAGAAAAAATCCACCAGCGCGCCGACTTAAGTGCCGTTTACTACACACCTAAAACCGTTTTTACACAGCTGAAGTCAAGCTGGCCTGTTGTGACTAGTACATTTATCCAGCTCAGAGACATTCCCGCTGATTCCGTCGTCCTGTTTCACTGCAGCACGTACGCACAACGTTATGATTATCACGCCGAAGAGGCGAACATGAAAGCGATTGTGCTTAGCAAGGACTATGACATCGGCATCTGTACCGGTCGAAGTTTCGCCAGGCATTATTGCAGCGATTTGATGTATGCGGACCGTCTTTTCAGCTATCGTTTTGGGGATCGAAAATACTGGTTTGTCTGCTATTCAAGCACACTCGACGATCTTCAACTTATCAGTGATAAATTAGAAGACCTCTTTGGCACAGAACGAGGCCAGGAGATCTTTGCAAAGCTCAGCCAAATGATGCATCCTAAATGGGATTAAACGGCTTTTCGCAGTTCTAGGAGGAGTGTACTTGTCTTAATCTTCTGGTCTGTTGCTGTCATTTTGGCACATCTCTCGCACGATAGGCAGCAATTCACCGAGATCGTTTAGTAGTGTTACGAGGAAAACGCACCTAAAAAAGCAGGGTCACACCTATAAATACACTTTACCGATCGCATTCGATGGCTAAATGGTTATAAAG
>JAJRBK010000073.1 GCA_028679495.1 Methanobacteriota archaeon | reverse complement strand
GAGGGCGATAAGGAGTTTCTAGACCGGGGAGGCAGGATACGATTCATAACTGATATCACTTATCCATATGTTGAGTTAATCCGACAGCACTTAGATGCTGGAATGGAAGTACGTCATTTTGACAAGTACTCGGGGCTATTGTTTTGTGTTTTTGATGGAAAAATTGGTGTGAGCGGGATTAATGTTGCCGAATTAACGCGCGTCTCGCTTAGTGTACCGGTAAGCGTGCTTTGGACTGATGACCCTACGTACGCTCAGTATATGACGTCCACCTTTGAGCTGCTGTGGCAACAGTCGGTGCCAGCAGAAGAGCGGATCGAAGAGTTATTAAAGCAAGCACCTCCGCAAGCCGAACAATAGTGGCGGTATGGCAAGGTTCATCTATTCGTTTTAGGGAACTGAGTGACCCATGCATGTTACATGTCTATTTATACGCCGGCTTTAATACCTACCCGTTATGCCGTCTGGCTTTATTATCCACAACGTCAAAGACGCGCTTGCTGCTGCCTTAGGGATACTTGAGTCACAACAAAAAGAGGTCGCCTGGCTTATACCGCCTTCAGTTCACTCCCTCGCAACAACCCTTGGTTTTTTTGAAGCAATGAGGACATTTGTCAAGCAAGGCGGAGTGTCACGAGGAATAGTGTCCGTGTCCCGCGAGAACATTGACGAGATACGAATGAGCGTGGAGAGCGGCGAGGATATTCGCCACAGTGACGCGATTCACGAACTCTTTATGTACGTCGGCGATAAGCAGCAGAGCGTCAGCTCGATAAATATCGGTGTCGAGGAATATACCCTTGATACGCCAGTCATTGCCTTCTGGAGCGAGAGCCCAACCTACGCAGAGTACCTCCTCACCTCGTTTGAGAGCGCGTGGTCACAGGCAGTGCCTGCAGCACAGAGAATAGAGGAGCTATTGGCCCAAGGGGGAGAATAGCGCTAACCGCACGTAAAAGTCACGTCTTTCTAATAATGATAATACGCGTCGTAGATCTGTTCGGGAAGCGGGTGTCGGTAGTGCTTATCTTCGATACTTAATAATCTGTGCGAGAGGATATGAGAACGGTTGCTTAGCTCCCACGAGAGCTCATCGCAGCCACATTGAATACACCATTTCCTCATATCTCCAAGCACGAAGTGGCTCTTCACTCGTATAAGGGGAATCTTCTGCCTCTTTATCCACATCGCAAAGCTATGATACTCGAACATGAGTTCACCGTCGTCTCTCTCATCCACGAGAGGGGTAAGCGCCTCTACGAGCGGGGGGCTTAACGGAACCCAGTGAGCGTACCGCACCTTGTCTTGGTCAGCTTCAACTAACAAGGTTGGTTTCTCCATGCGTAATGCCTCACGAAACTGGCCAACTCGTAAGCGTGACATCGTTGAGACACTTCGTTGGCCTGTGTAGCTCGCAAATAGGGTAAACGCGGTATACTGCTGAGCTCTTTCGTTACTGATTGATCCAGCGTCTTTATGCGTTTTGAATGCAGGTGAGAACGTTTTCAATATCCTCTTTCACGATGATACGGCTGGTTACCTTTCTAGGCTTGATCGCCCGTGGTCTCTCAAGGAACACTTCAAATGCCTGATAGCGGGTGTCCAATCGCGTCTTCGTTAAAAACTTCAAAAATGCTTTCGAAAAGCCAAGCACCTTGGCGTGAGATCATTCACTGTGGGATTTATTCAAGACGAACGTACGAAACGTATCGATCGTTTGCTTGCTGATGATTCCTCTCGTGGTCTTCCACAACGCCTTTTGCGAGCGATCAATCCAATCGACGGAGTAACGTGTCAGACCATACTTTCTTCGTTCAGTGTAATCGGTCAGCTCATCTCGTGTAAACGGGAGTTCAAGCTGAAAGAGCTTGATGTCCTAAAGAGGGTTCGTGGTCTAGCTGGTTATTGACGCCTGAGGCGACGACAGGAGCCTGAAAGGCGTCTAGACTAGCCTTCACACGGCAGGGGTCGCTCCGATGACGCTGAAAAATGCCATGTGAAGCACGGCTGACCTGTTGCGGTCGTCTGATTCGTTAATTCTCTTTACCTGTATTCTTCACGAGGTCTACAAAATGATCGGCAAACGTTCGAATCTGGTTCCAATCCCGCAGATCGTTCCGGGCTCCTTCTGTTACCGTGCCATCTTTGACCATCTGTTTTGCTCCCATGGCAAGCATTTTCTTGTCAAGGAAGCCCATAGGTGCAGACGGAGAGAGATCGTACACCCCGCCGAACGCGTCGTACGTGTCCACGGCGTCTTTGATGCCGATTTCGGTTAAGATCTTCTCGATGTACTTCTGTTGTGCCTCCTGCCGTTGCTCGGGATTTACCGCCAGCCCGCAGCTGACGAACACGCCTACCACCAGCCCATTCGCCTTTAACGTCTTGAGCTCCCCTGCGTGCTTCTTGAGAAAGCTTGAGGCCTCGTCCGTCCATCGACCTATCTTGATGCCCGAGCCGACAAGAACGGCGTCGAACGACGCCAACGGAGGCCATTCCTTCTGCTTCGTGCGTTTGAGATCGAGTACCTGCGTTTTCAGCCCCTCTTTTTCGAGAATCTCGCCTATCGCTCGTGCGATCTCCTCGGTGCTGCCGTAACGGCTTCCATACGCGACTAGCACTTTTTTTGACATGCCTTTCACCTTTGTGTTACGCCTGCAGATAGGGAGCAACCTTTAAGATCTTACGCTTTTCTTGATTAATTAATCTGATTGGAATTCTTCGGGTATTACTGCTTCTGCATCTCCTGCTGAGCAGTTGGGGATAGCAGCTATCAAATTGTGCATTCGTTCGTACGGCACTGACAGGAATAGTATGTCTGGCTCAAATCCCTGCTGTCTTCGTGCTGTCCAGTCACCCGTAGTTATATTCGTACACCCAGTCACTACGGGATATGTTATAGAGCTGTGGCATAACGCCCCTATAACCTGTTGTCTCGGAGATATGCCATCCCAGTAGGTGTCTAAGGTTATGAGACGACACGCCTGTTCTGCGTTACACTGAAACAACACGATGTCTGGTCGTAGTGTTGTTTTTTCAAGCGGGCAGATCACTAATCGGTCCGCCAATCCTGTAGGTGGTTGAATGGTTAGTTTTAGCATCCTCTCGAAGGACACAATCGAACTGGTGAG
>JAJRBK010000072.1 GCA_028679495.1 Methanobacteriota archaeon | reverse complement strand
GGTCTTTGGGGACATCAAGCTGAAACACGGCGAGGATGTAATCATCGCGTGTGCTGACAAAATTAAGAGATACAATCTGATGTAAAAACGTGCCTTTATCAATATCCTTTGCTACGCGGTATTTTTCGAGGAGCGTGCCAGCGCAATCGAATACAATAGCCGTACCTTCCATCCAGATAACAATAGGCTGTGCCGATATAAACCTTCACCAGCAATTATTGGGCTAAAAAAATGGCCGAAAGCACGTCAGCAAAAGCGTGCAGCAAGCACAATCGCATCCTTCTTGGATGAGCCTAAGCGCCTCCTCCGGGAATCACATCATCTGCAACGATAATAATATCTCCCACACTGATGATTTTTGACCATGGGACTATTGTATCGCTTTTGAGCAACCCCTTGGACACTTCAAGCGAGATCTGTCTGTTATCCCAGTTAATTCGTACGTCTTTTACTTTCCCTACACTGACGCCACTGAGTGTCGAGACTTCCTTATGCAACACTCCACGTGCCATAACCTTAACACCTTACCATAATGCACATCGTGTTACGTATAAAGCTGTTGATTTAAACACTGAAATTGCGTATGAAGCATCGATGACACAATAATCCTGCTTGTTGGGAGGGGATATAACGCACAAAAGCCGTCTCAATTCCACGCCGACCGCGCTCCTGTGTTTGTATCGTCGCAAGAGATGTTACATGCGTGCCTTCATGCACGAAGCGAGCTCGGCGCTGTCATCCCCTGAACGCTCGCTTTGCTGATTTTTCCAGATCAATGATACCTTTCGTGTTGCCTACGGGAAGCTCCTGCTCTCTAATGCTCAGGGGCGTCGCACCGTACCAAAAACTGTTAAAGAGCTCCTTTTCAATGAAAACAAATTCTGATATATCGGTTCTAAACGCAGACTTGTAGATCACCTTGTCGATCTCTCCAGTATCGTAAATGTAGCTCGTTCCGAGCAACTTATCATCGTCAGCGATGTAAATAGCCGCCCCGGTTTCAGATTCGAGATGTCTAATTTCAAAATGCTTGGTGAGCAAACGGGCTTCGTTGATGTTGATGCTTTCTATCGGAGCAAGCAAGCGGTAGGTTATTTTGGGTATCTCCCGGTCCTTGATAAGATTATAGAGCCGCTTTACTCCCATGCGAGTCTGTATTACGTTAAACTCATTTTTTGACCTCGCGAGCATCTCATAAAACGCTCTGTAGACGTCTTCTCTCTTTTTTATGACCTCTATCGTCTGCACAACCCGCCCAGTGGTTAACTCCTGCTCTCGATAGCGCAGCTCAATGCCTGAATTCCACATGTCTTCCATCATCGAGTATTGCGTTTCCACAAAGCTCCGGGTATTTGTGTAGATCGAATTGTACAGCTCAGCGCCCTTCTCGCTTAGTGAGTACAGCAGCACTTGCATTGCTGCATGATCAACAATAACCCCCGTGCTATGAACGATCTGAGGGATGTGCCGTACATCAGCATATTCTGCAATCGCTTGTGCCGTTTGAAGGGTATCCTTCGTGACCTCAGTCATCACGAGCACATTAATCCCTTTAAGCTTGGAGTCTCGCGGTATGAGCGGTGCTAAGGAGCTTAGATCATCACTTCTCGCCCATAAGAAGGCCTCGCGCTGCGTCGCATTTATGAGCGATGTAAGGTCATCGATAATGTCCGAATAATTTGTGATTATACGGGTAACTTCAACCGGCTTTCCCGTTTCAATTTCTGCTATTTTAAAACGGGCTTCTATTCCTTTATCCCACAAGGTTTGAAACAGAGAACTCTGAATCTCAATAAAGCCGTCGTTATTTGACCATAGTGAAGGCGTGAGCTCAACCTTTTCAAGCTCTTCGATATCTTTCTTCACGCTTGTATACATTGCCTCTTTGCAGTCTGAAATCACTATGGCAAGATCGCTAACCATTGGCACGTGCCGGATCTTAAAACACTTAGAAAGGGACTTCACCACGTCAAAGTTATTAGGCGTTATGGGGAGCAGAATTTTCAGGTCTTCTATTTTACATCCTTCGCTGTCTACAAAATAGTCACTAAGAATCTTCCCCCATCGAGAAAGCCAAAACTCCGTTGAGATAATCCAGAGCCGCTTTTCCGTCGCTCTGAACATTTCAAGCCGTCTGTTGATGATCTGGTCCTTGTCGTAGAGTACGGCGAAGCCCTCTTCGGTGGGGCAAAACTCGACCGGTAAACCTTGCACCCTAGCGCGCTCACCATCCCACATCTCGAGCAACTGATCCTTCGTTGCATTCAAGTGCTGTAACCTTGCATTCTCCTGATCGATTACGGACTTCAACAAAGCGGAGGGATAAGCGGCCGTAAACGTTTCCGGGTCTGTCGAAACGATCTTGACGAGCCCCTTTTTCGTGAGCTCTTTAAGAAGATTACTCGCCATGTCGCCGTTTAGATTCAGTGACGTGGCTACTTCATCGGCCGTCCTTCTACCTGATTGTAGCAGGTAAAGGTAGACTTGTCCTGCTTCCTTTCTGAGTCCAAACTCTGCAAAAAGGCTTACAATATCTTCTGGCATGCTTTGTTAGGTCGCGCGATCAAGCTTTTGATGGATGCTACCGGTCAGCACCTTATTATTGTGTGGTAAACATGATCTTGATGAGCTTCTCGCTATTGTAGCTGCGACCGCCCCTACACATCTTCGATTACCAATCGGTTAAGCGATTTGACTTCCTGCATTTGGCCCGGGCGAGACTTCGTACACCTCGGTGACCTTAACCGTTACGCATCCTTTACGAGGCAATTTTTCGCTCATCGCTTTTTTCATGGCCTCGTAATCGGGGCCTTCCGTCGTATAATTCGCAACACCTTTCACTTGATACCCTTCTCTTTTCAGAACGCCTTTTGCTAGCGCTCCCTCTCTCTCGACCCAAGAACAGATGGCAACGTTCCTATCTGGTTTCTGTAAGTTGGCAGCTGTTTTTTTGAAAAAATTGTCCCCGATTAAAACTGTTTCTGGATCTTTTATTATCATGTTCTGAACAGGCACGACGTTTGGCCGTCCGTCATCGCCTACCGTCACAAAAGCTACTGTTTTCATCTCTTTAATGTTTTCAATCACTTTTTCTGGCATATTCGCCATTTTACGCACGCTCCTTGATTAAACAATGTACAGCGCTTAGCGGTAATAAATATGTTTCTCTGATAACGGGAAAAGACCCTACCACAGGATGCAGCCGGCGCCATGTGGCGTAAAAAAGGCCCTAAACGCGTGAGGAATTCCTATTGTGTCGCACACGCCGGTAATTTGTTCTTCATTTAGTAAAAATAGCGGACTCACTGAGGTAAACAAGACATACCGTCGGTCAATGACTGTGGTTCGCAAAGTGCTTATGAGGTCAACGCATACTGTATAGAAGATGTCCAGACCATACGTGCTTGACTCGTCTGTGTTTATCTACGGCGTAAAGGTGTCGGGTGACGTCTATACCGTTCCTAAAGTGATCCAAGAATTGAGGAGCGTTGGCGCAGACGTAACGTTGCAAGCACTGCTAAACGAAGGACTCAAAATAGAATCGCCCTTGGAAAAGGACGTGAACGCGGTCATGGAAAAGGCTAAGTCTACGGGTGACTATCCTAGGTTATCCCCAGCCGACATCGACGTGTTAGCGAAAGCACTTCAAATCGGCGGCACGCTGGTCACTGATGATTACTCAGTTCAAAATGTGGCAGCACGTCTTGGCATCGAAACGAAGGCAATTCGTCAAGAGCGAATCAAGCGCGTTTTAACGTGGAGACACAGGTGTGTGGGATGCGGCCGCATATACAAAACGGAGACGACGTGTCCGGTTTGTGGATCAGAAGTACGATTAAAGCCGATAAAAAAAGGTGCTCATGACTCACAGGAGTGAAATATGAAAGATCTGAACGACCTTATACAAAAGGCCGTCGAACTGCACGAAAAAGGGTTGCGATCGGGTGAGATAGCTGATGAGCTGAACGTGTCGCGTGAAACCGCCACGTGGCTCCTTACGCGTTCGAAGACCTCGCAGGAACCGGTTCCCAAGGACATTTATGTAAATTGGAGCGAGATAGGAGAAAACTCAGAACGACTTCGGTTTATCGCGCTTGCATTGGCGGACATGATTCTAGAGACCGG
>JAJRBK010000071.1 GCA_028679495.1 Methanobacteriota archaeon | reverse complement strand
GATATGTCAGGGGCATCAGTGATATTAGCTATACGGATATCGCGGCCGCTAAATCTACCTTGAACATTGGAACCGATTTGCGGCACTTTGATAATTACTTCGGGATATATTTCGCAGTAGTGGACCACAAATACTGTGTGAGCTCAATTAACGTCGCTATCAAGCGTATCTCGCTGAATGAACCTATATCCTTGCTGTGGACCGACGATCCCATGAATGCCGAGTATCTTATGGCTACGTTCGAGATGCTGTGGAAGCAGGCAGTTCCGGCAGAGGAACGGATACAAGAGTTGTTGGAGCACAGCGAAGGCCAACGCTAGCAGCTGTCTGCTATAATTCTGGCTCTATCCGGACGACTGTAGCTAAGCATCAGCCAATCACTCGAGCACGGCGGCGAAGGCAAACCCCAACACGACCAACGCGGTCAGCTTTCCCCCTTCCTGGAAGCCTTCTGGTATCATCGTCACCGCGAGTATCGGAGCACCGCTCCACCTCCCTCGGCCATCATAGATGCCTGCAAGGTACGGTGCGATTTCTATCAGCACCACACCGCCGATTGTGCTAATGAGACACACTATCATAATTTCTATGGCGACCCTGCCGGACGTTAGCAGCTATATATAAATATGACTTGCGTGTAGCTTTTCATTTAAGAGGGCCATCTAGCCCACTATATAGTTGCCATAAAATGCGGAGCGTTCTCATGACAATAGCACAAGAGGTCAAATTTCCGCAAAATACTGCATCGAGCTTTTCGCTCCTCAATAGACTAGTAGCTCCTTACATACCGCCAAAAGACACTTGGAATCCAGTTGATAAGGTCATTTATCCCCTTGTTGACCCTTACCGCGTGCCGGTGGAAGAAGCACGAGGCAAGCAACTTGAGGCGCTTAGGTTTACGTTTGCCCGCCACTACAACAACAACTATTTTTACCACAAGTATTGCGAGATGGAAAACGTTAGCCCTGACGATATCAAGAAGAGCGAAGACTTGGAGAAGATACCTCTCATCACTGACGCAACCTTCAAGCAGTACCCGTCGGGGAAGGATTTTGCGCGCTGGCTTACGACGATGTATACGGGCGACCTGCCTAAAATTGTGATAAAGGGCGCTAATCCTACGTTAGACGACGTGATCAATGCCTTCAACGCAGCAGGCATGGTTGTAACGTATAGCAGCGGAACGAGCGGGCATTGTACGATCATCCCGAGAGATCAGAAAACGTTTTTGGCAGCTCAGTATGTGGTTGCGAGATCTACGTCGAGTATGACCGACCTCGCAGCCGATGACGCCAACCTGTTATTAGCCGATCACGTCTATGTCTTGTCCCCAAATCCGAAGAGGACGAGCTTATTTATAGGCAAGGCAAGTAGCCTTGCCTTTGACCTCTTAGCAGATCGAGACGTACAATACGGGATGGATTATGAGATCACTATTGCGTTACTTCAAATGGCTATGAGTCCGAAAAAAGGGCTAAAAGGCAAGCTTATCTCCTCTCTCCAAAACCGGACTGAACGGAAGATTATCGACCGGACGAAGCAGTGGCTCGAGCGCTATGAGAAAACGAACGACACAATAGCACTTAGTGGTCCGCCTTTCTTGCTCCTTCGCATAATGAATATGCTACAGAAGGAGGGGAAGACACTCGACTTTGCAGACAGGGGGATGATTGTGACCGGCGGCGGCTGGAAGATCCATGAGAACGTTCGCGTTCCACACAGGGACTTTAGAAAGCAGGTACGTGAAGTGCTTGGCATCCCCGAAACGCACTGCTTAGATGTTTACGGTATGTGTGAAGGGAATGCGTTTATGATTCAATGTCCGGAGGGCCACTACCTCCACATACCCTGCGCGTTTTTTAAGCCCCTCATCCTCGGCGAGGATTCAACGCCGGTAGGGTACGGCGAGTGGGGGCGCTTTGCTTTCCTCGATGCGATTGCACAGTGTTATCCTGGCTTTATCATATCGGGCGACCGCGCGCGGATGCTCGAGCACTGCCCCGTGTGCGACCGGCCTGGAGCGGTCCTTGAGCCCGAGGTGCAGCGTGCTGAAGGCGAGGAGGTACGCGGTTGCGCAGAAGAATTGAGAAGAGTACTCGCCACGGACCTAAGTAGTGATATAGATGACACAAGTTAGTGAGTTCGCCGAGCTCGCGAATGTTCAGAGGGAGCCGAAGAGGAAGCCGATAATCGGGACGGCATTCGTGCTTACAAAGATGATCCTCTTGCACCCAAAAGCGTTCATGGCGTATAGGAGAATGCGCCCTGGTGAGCAGCGGTACGTCCGCCCGCCGAGAGAGTATGAGATCCCGCCGTTTCGCAACGATATGCAGTACTGCAACTCGAAGGAGAAGTACCTCAGACCTACGCGGTACTGCAATCCCCGCGAACACGCAGTAGTCGCAATGGCGAACGAGTTGGGCGCCTACGAACTATCAAATTACGAATTCGCAGACGCGGCTTACTGGTTTGTCAAGGACAACATACATTTTGAGATGTGCGCCTTGGATAGCGCAGGAACGATTCTAAGAAGGGGCACAGGGTCGTGTTTCCACTACATCAATTTGTTCGTCGCGCTCTGTAGAGCTGCTGGGATTAAGGCGCGGTACAAAATCTTTGCAATTAACTACGATAGGGCGAGGCCGCAACCTGTTGACCCGTTGTGGGACGGCATGTACGCCGCTATTGGCTCCTTAGCAGCTGAAGCAGAGGCCGAAGTGTGCATCGACGGCTCGTGGCTGGTGGGCCACCCCGCAGTGAGCGCTGAGCTGCAGGCGGCTAAAGATGTTCCTGTAACAAAGTTGGGGGAGGACCAGATAGGTGTAATCTTTGACGCAATTCCAGGGACGATAAAGCGTTCTGAGTCGATCCCCTTAGGATTTGGTTGGGGGGCGAAAATGTTCTTCACGTTGATGCCAGGGTCGCCGGAGCGACTCAGCGTCAACTATCTGAATGCAGCCGCGCGTGGGCGACAGATCATTGAGGAGGTCGGCGGAAGAGAGGCGTATGACCGGAAGGCAAGAATGAAATGGGGCCTCTCCACGTCAGTAATAGGGCTTAAGGATGATGAAGCGCTAGTCTTTGAAGACTGATGACCCCACCTGCGCACAAACCCTTGCATCCGCCTTTGAGCTGTTTAGGCGCAAACGACGAAGCTAGAACCTTAAATTGCCCGTCTTGACATGACGGTATAGTGGGTAAAGGTAAAAATCAACTTGTGATCGCCTATCTCAGGCGGAGACTATGCGTTCGAAGCATCGGACTAGTTCTTGGTCATACTTTGAGGCTTAAACGCCGCGGGCCAAATTTAGGCGTAAATCTCTGACCTCCGTCATTAGGGTGCAGCCTGACTTGTTTAAAGTAATTCTCCCAAATGTCAAAAGGCGTACATGTGAAAGCCTGACAAAAGCAGGGGGAACAAGGCGTAACAAACAGTTACGATTGACCTTAAGTGGGTCGCAGCGCCGAGCGATTAAACGGGCGATCTCACGACTCGGCTAGTCGGTGCATAATTATACGTGTGGTAGTACGGACCGCAAAGTGTCCGTTGAATGTGTACGTAATCCTGTACTCGACATTAATGTCACCGAGATTCCGGCATTATCTCGTAAAATGATTTAGATCGCGCCACTTAATCGTGTAAACTATATAACGATGATTAGTGGAGTATAGACAAAAAAACG
>JAJRBK010000070.1 GCA_028679495.1 Methanobacteriota archaeon | reverse complement strand
CCCCTTTATTCATCTTGTTGTAAACCTGATCGGTTATAAGCTAGGTAAGAAACAAGAGCCGTGGTAGCTACACAAGCAGCTTCTTCAAGAGGGCCTTTTGCGTATGGAGCCTGTTCTCGGCTTGGTCAAGGACGGCCGAATGCGGTCCATCGATCACCTCATCAGTGATCTCGCATCCTCGGTGAGCAGGCAGGCAATGGAGCACAATTGCGTCGTCCTTCGCCGCGTGTAGCACATGTTTATCGATACAGTAGGCGCTCAAGTCGCGCGTGCGCTGTGCTGCGGTGGCTTCGTCGCCCATAGAAACCCACGTGTCCGTATACAAGACGTCAGCGGCGGCCGCTGCCTCGAGAGGCTCTGTCAGAACTCGCACGTGGCCTACCGCTTGTGCCGTGCGCACGACCTCTCCGTTCGGTTCGTAGCCCGGCGGACACGCAACGTCAATGCTGAGACCCATGATGGCGCACGCGAGTATTGCTGAGTTGCAGACGTTGTTGCCATCGCCGATCCAAGCGAGCTTCATGTCACGTAGCTTGCCTTTTTTTTCGTAAATCGTCATAAGGTCGGCAAGCAATTGGCATGGATGTTCGCGGTCTGAAAGCGCGTTGATGACCGGAACCGAGGCGTTGGAAGCCATCTCGGTCACTGTGGAATGGCGATCTGCCCGTATGACGATCCCGCTCACGTACCGTGAGAGCACCCGGGCGGTGTCTGCCACCGCCTCTCCTCGTCCGAGCTGCAGCTCGTTCCAGCTGAGGTAAAGCGGGTGTCCTCCTAATTCGGTGATTGCCACTTCAAACGCTGTTCGAGTTCGCGTCGATGGCTTCTCAAATATCATCGCTACCGTTTTGTGCTCGAGTGCACGCGAGAACCGCCCTCGTTTTCGTTCGTCCTTTAGGCGGAGGGCCAGCTGTATAAGGTCGGAGATGTCATCTCTTGTGAGGTCGCATATCGAAACGAAATTCTTCATCATATGTCTTTTGGGGTCCCCTTATGATGCCCTAATCTGCTTCATGTGTTCAACGCGGCTCCTAACGAGTTCTGCTGTTCCGATATCGTGCCGTGCGAATACATTGCCGTGGATATGATGGAGCGCTTGTTCTGCCTTTTCTTCTGCGCGCTCAATGGTCTCGGCGATGCCGAGCACAGCCACAGCCCGCGAAGTCGTCGTCGCGATGCGCCCCCCATGTTCATTCACGCTTGCATAGAACAAGAGGGCGTCCATGCTCTCTCGATCAATTGTTATATCTGTCGGCTGGGGATCGGACGGATAGCCGGCAGGCACCACATACTTACAGACAGTTGCACGGAGATCGTAATCGGCCTTCTTGAGCGTGCCGTCGATAGCCGATTCTGCGAGGGCAACGAAATCTGATTTAAGAAGGGGTAAAACGTTCATCGCTTCAGGATCCCCAAATCTGCAGTTGTACTCGACGACCATCGGCCCTCTTTTTGTCAACATAAACTGTCCGTAAAGTATGCCTTTGTAGGGAACGCCGTTGGTCCTTAGTGCATCTACGGTGTCCTGCATGATCGTTATCGCGGCATTATAATCACCTTTGTCCATGAAGGGAAGGATCCATGATTTATCCGTGTACGAGCCCATCCCGCCGGTGTTAGGGCCTCGATCCCCTTCAAAAGCGCGCTTGTGGTCTTGCACTGCGGGCCCCGGCACGACGACACGTCCGTCAACAAACGCTTGGATAGTGAACTCCTCTCCTTTGAGGCACTCCTCGATGATGACCGGTCCTTGGAGCGTCTTTAGGTACTGTCTTCCTCCTTCATAGTTGTCTATAACGACGACCCCTTTCCCCCCAGTAAGGCCAATCGGTTTTATGACCAAGTCATCCTCGTCGATATGGTCTTTCAGAAAGCTATCCGCTTCGCTTAAGTCCTCAAATAGAGCGTATTGCGGACAGCCTGCAATATCGTTGCGTGTCATAAACGAACGGGCCCAACTCTTGTCGGATTCTATGCGTGCCGCCTGTTGTGTAGGTCCGAAAGCCCTGACGCCGCGACCGGTGAGTGCATCAACCATCCCTTCTGCCAAGGGCGCTTCAGGTCCTATGATCGCCAAGTCAACGCGCTCAGCATAGTCAGCGACCCTTTGAACGTCAGTCTCGCTGACAAGCACGTAATCCTTGCAAAGGTGCGCAATACCGGGATTTTTGTATTTCATTGCAGCATAGAGCGTTGGCTCTTCACTGCTTTGAGCGATCGCCATTGCGATCGCGTGCTCTCGGCCGCCGGAACCTACAAGTAAGACCTTCATAGTGTGGGTGATAAGCGATTGTACGATAAAAAGATATCCAAACATTAAATAGGTGAGGGGACTCAGGTACGTATTGTATAAGGTACGGACACATCCACGCAGTTTGTGGCTCGGCGTCATCGATTCATAATTGATCATTGATCTTAATACTGCAAAGGAATCGCAACTTTTATAGACCATCAAGCCCGCCTAGTGTATAGACTTGTCCTGACAATAATTTCAACGAGACGATTGAATGTGCGGCATAGTTGGATGTACCGGGAATCAAAGCGTCACACCAATACTGGTCGAATCATTGAAACGGCTCGAATACCGAGGGTATGATTCAGCGGGCATCGCAACGCTTAACGGCGCGGAGATTGACGTAACGAAAATCGAAGGGAAAATCTCCGAACTTGAGAGCATTTTAAACTTCAACAACAACGCCTGTGTTGGCATCGGACACACGCGATGGGCCACCCACGGCGTGCCCTCGTCAACAAACGCTCACCCACACGTCGACTGTAGTGGCAGCGTCGCTGTTGTGCATAACGGCATTATCGAGAATTTTCAGGCGCTGAAAGAGGAGCTTAAGGGCAGAGGGCACATCTTTAGTTCCGAGACAGATACCGAAGTCATTGCACACCTTATCGAGGAAACCTATAACGGCGATCTCGAGTGTGCTGTGCGTGACGCGCTGTCGCGCGTTGATGGATCGTATGCAATTGCTGTGATTTCGGATAATGAGCCTGATGTCATCGTTGCCGCGCGAAAGGATAGCCCACTTGTCGTAGGATTAGGCGACGGCGAGAACTTCGTAGCAAGCGATATACCCGCCCTTAGAAAATTTACCAACAAGGTGATATACGTTAACGATGGGGAAATCGTGCGCCTTACTCGTAACAACGTCACGGTATCAACTCTTGACGGTTTAAGTGTTGAGAAGAGCGTGGTCATTGCAAGCGGCAGCGTACAAGATGCCGAACGAGGCGGATACGAGCATTTCATGCTGAAGGAGATTCACGAGCAGCCTAAAGCGCTCAGAGAAACGATGGAAGATCGCTTGTATGAGCTTGAGGGTAACGTCGATTTTAAAGAACTGCGTGCGATCGAACACGCGATCGAAGATATCGAGAGTATTAGCATCATCGCGTGTGGCACGTCATATCACGCGGGGATACTTGGAAAATACATGCTTGAGGATCTGGTGCGCATCCCGGTGAGAGTGGAATACAGCTCTGAGTTTCGGTACAATAATCCGCTGCCGGGCAATAAATCCTTAGCAATCTGCATCAGCCAATCGGGTGAAACTGCTGACACGCTCGCTGCGATGAACGAGGCGCGGTCACAAGGGTACCTTACGCTTGCTGTCACCAACGTTGATGGGAGCACGATCACGAGAAAAGCCGATGAGATCCTCCTTACAAGATCAGGCACTGAGATCGGCGTTGCTGCAACAAAAACGTTCACTGCACAGCTGCTTACACTCTACATGCTTGGCGTATATATTGCGCGGATGAAAACACTCATTGACGTCGAGACATCACGTTATATGATCTCATCGCTCAAGGCGGTTCCTGGCCTCATCGAATCGCTCCTCGACGACATCAACAACATCGAAAAGTGCGCCTTGCAGGTTTGTGAAGCGGACTGTTGTTATTTTATCGGACGTGGCCTAAACTATCCGATCGCACTTGAAGGCGCGCTCAAGATGAAAGAGATCTCGTACATACGGGCAGAGGGATTTCCTGCAGGCGAGCTCAAACACGGACCTCTCGCGCTCATAACGACCGGCACACCTGTTATCGCGCTTGTTCCAAAAGGAAAGACGTACTATAAAATGCTCGGCAACATCAAAGAGGTCAAAGCGCGAAACGCGAACGTTACCGCTGTTGCTAACAATTCTGATGATGAAATCCCCAAATACGTCGATTCCGTAATTAGAATTCCTGACATCGACGAACTCTTCTCGCCGATGCTTACTGCGGTGGTGCTCCAGCTTCTTGCGTATTACACCGCAAAATTCAAGGGTGCCGAAATCGACCAACCGCGTAATCTTGCAAAGAGTGTCACTGTTGAGTAATCCGTTTCCATTTGAGAACAGTGGTTTATTTTAATTCTTCTGCTCGTCGACATCTTTGTGCCTGCTCATCAGGCACCTATAACCGTTATGAGTGAGATGCCCTTATAGCTCCCTTTGGCACGGACGCTCGAGGTGACTTTTAACGCATCAGCTCTCAACCGGAATTGGATTAGTCATCCACGGTCCAGAAATCATAGACTCTGGGAAGCTCGCTGATCTAGTCAGCACCCTCGATAATCTAGGCCCTGTACATGTGCTCACAGGTGGCACGATGGCCCGCGTTGCAGTACTAGACAGCCCGCTTAGAGCTCTTGTCGACATAACGCGCAAAATGCACACAAGCGATGCTTTGTCGCACTTTTCAAATAAGGACGTGATAATACTCGCAAATTGTGGGAAGACGCCTGCAACCGGAATCTTTTTTGGACAGATCGTATCTTCGCGAGTAGACCGTTCAATAATTCAAGTAGAACGGCCAGGAGCCCGTGACGGACGGGTCATCCTTTGGTACGGCGCTGATGGCGACAAGGCTGATGTCGTCGAACGTGTTGCGCGTTATCTGGCCGACGCTCTCGCACTCACGCTTCACAAAACTCGGAAAAAGACCATGCACGTTGAGCATAAAGGAGGTACTGATATCAGAATCGTACACGGAGCACAAAAAGGGGAACGCATCCTCGTTGAAGGAACAGTCGTCGGAATGGTCACCGGTACGGATGTGGAAATAATAGCACGAGACGGTAGGATTGTTGATATTCGAGGCGCCATCATCAAGGACCACGGGCTTGAAAAAATCGGGCACGTTGACTTGGAGACGGCATACATCAAGACGGGCTATCTTAGAAGGAATAACAAAGCGCAGCGCCGATCGAACGTGGTTGTGCCCGCACGACACCTAGAACGTGGTAAAGTCATCATCATTAACCACGCTGCGGACCGAACCTTTGAAGCTGTTGATGAGAGGACGATCTGTGCAATCACGATCGGAGATGATACCACAGCGATCTGCAGTGATATTCTGTCTCGCATAGGTATTCCCGTCTTAGGGATAACTGACGGAGATGCCGACGGCATCTATCACACGGCACGCGCAGTGCAGGGCTCAATTATCATCCGTCTTCAGAGCGGAAGCGACGACGAGATAGGTCGTCTACTAGAAGAACAAAACGTAATCGGTGATGGTAGCTACACGTTAGCGGAGCTCAAAACAACAGTCATCGCCTTTTTGCGCCGCACTCAGGTACGCTTCACAGAGTACCCAGCTATGTAAGAAGAACCAAAAAAGAAGGGGGGGTTCTCCCCCACGTTTGTTCTATGCTTTTCTAGATCGACGTCAGTTCTTCGAATCTGGCGAACAGCTTAGCCGTGTCCTTGGTCGATTGCTGGAAGAACGTCGAGAGGGGAATCTCAACGGGGCACGCGTCCTCGCACTGACCACAGTCCACGCAGTCGGCGGCCATGTGTGCCGCCCTTGTGTACTGCAGCTTCGGCGAGGGAGGAAGCACCCCCTCTTCGACCCAGCGCGGCTCACAGCTCTCGAGCTTGCAATCGTCGCAGGTGCACACGGGACACGCCGTCCAGCAGCCCCCGCATTTTATGCATTTCGAAAACTGCTCGAGCCAGAACTCGTCGCGGTTCTCAGGACCCAGGAAGTCGTGCGCCTGCCACTTAGCCGCAAGCTTCAACATCGCCTTTTCGATGTTCTCCCGGATCTCTAAGCCTTTAGGAATCGGATCCTTCGTCGTCACGGCACCGGCCTTCATGGCGTCCT
>JAJRBK010000003.1 GCA_028679495.1 Methanobacteriota archaeon | reverse complement strand
TTTCAGGCGTGCTTTTCCGCCGTGCCGCTCGGCACACGCCATTTCGCAGACGCCACAGTTTTGACACTTGTCGAGATTGACGGTGAGTACCTCAGTCATGTTGTTGCCCCGTTGATATGCTAGGCTTTCAAGAGCCCGCACTAGCTGATATGTTCTCCCCCACTTAATAAGTATTTATAGGCGCTGATTGCTGCTTTAGCCCCCTCTCCCGCGGCAACAATGATCTGTTTTTCAGGCACTGTGGTCACGTCGCCTGCCGCAAAAACGCCTGGAACATTGGTTGCACAATGAGAGCTTACAATGATCTCGTTCATCTCGTTTAGGTGTACTAGATCCTTAACCAGGTCTGAGTTGGGGATAAGGCCGATCTCAACGAACACCCCTGCAACTGGAAGAGTCTTCAACGATCTGTCGGCGCGATTGCGAAAAACAGCTTCGGTAACTACATCGTTGCCTTTTACCTCGATCAACTCGTAGCCGACAATTTGCTCAACGTTGGTGGCATCTTGAATTTTTTCGCGGTATATTTCGTCAGCTCTCCACGGACCCCTATTCACAAGGCATACCTTTCGCGCGATGCTCGTAAGTTCGTACGCTGCCGTGAATGCGGAGTTTCCCCCACCGATAACCACGACGTCTTGATCTACGAAAAGGGGAGCGTCGCATGTCGCACAGTAACTCACTCCACGGCCGACATAGGTTTCAATGCCCTTAGCGTCAAGCGTTCTGGACTTCTTTCCTGTAGCGACGATCACCGTCCTCGCACGATGCTGCTCATTCTTGTCAGTGAGCACGGTGAGCGTGGCGTCATCCTCTTTGGCCACCGTTTTGACTTCAGCAAACGTTCGCTCAACGTGATATTGCTCCACCTGCTCCGAGAAACGATCCATTAGATCCTGGCCCGAGATGAATTGGTAGCCCATGTAGTTCTCTACGTCGAGGCTGTACAGCGCTTGGCCCCCTATATCTCTTGTAATCAAGAGAACGTTCAGCGTTTTTCGAGCTGTATATACGGCAGCCGTAAGTCCCGCCGGGCCACCGCCTACAATTATCACGTCGTATACTGTGGTTGCCATCACATTCCCATACCGTCATTTGCGCACACAGCTTTAAAAAATATAGCCTGGTATATTTGACTAAAAAGAGCAGATGAGTACGCAGACAAGGCACGAACGGCGCTGCGCACAGCCCGCGCGAAGTGTTCATTGATCGTCTGTGCTTTTGTCATCAATGATTGGTGGCGTCGACGTAGCTTGTTCCGCATCTGTTGCAGATTCGGTTTGCTCGCCTGTATCGGCTTGCGGCGACTTTTCTTTCCGCTTTGGCTTGCGGCGTTTCACCTCGCGCGTATTCATCGTATCTCTCGAGAGCCTGTCAGTAACTGCCGTATCCCAGATATTACTCATCGTAATAGCCGAGACAGGACACGTTCGTGCGCACTCACTGCAAAAGATGCAGTGTCCGACGAAGATGCGCACGCTTTTCTCCGTAGGGCTTGTTCGGAGGCTAATCGCTCCGGCGGGACACACCTTTCCGCATCGCCCGCATAGGATGCACTTCTCTGGATCAAGGAGCGGCACGCCTCGGAAGGTGGTGGGAACCTCAACCTCACCAGCGCTTTTAATTGTCGATGTCTTGCCTACAACGCCGAAGGCAAACGAGCGCAATAGATCGCTAAGAAATCCTGAGACCATCTTATACCCCCGCCCATCCGAACAGAAGGTGCATATACCTCACACCGGCCACGTAAAGAAGGAGATCGACGACCGCAAGCGCCATGGGAACAGACCAATAATACCTGAGTAAATGGGTCACCCGCGTCCGCCCCGTTGTTGCCTGCCAAAAGGCAATGAACACGGTAATGAGCACTGCTATGATAATAAACTGGACGATGAAGTTGATAATAGGCTGATACTGGAACATAAAGGTTCCAAAGAACACTGCAGCGATAAGTGATGCATAGAGGAACGTCTTTAGCCATTGTCCCAACTGCAGCAACGCAAGGTTGGGCCCTGAATACTCCACATAAGGCCCTGAACATATCTCGGTCTCGGCCTCGCAGATGTCAAAGGGCTGGACGCCTGCTGCTGCCGGCAGGGTCCATATAGCGGCAATCGTTGCAAGCGGAAGCACCGTCACGTAAGCGGTGGTCGAAATGGTGCTAAGCTGGAAAGAGCCTGCGGCGATAGCGGTCGCTACCATCGCGACAATAAACGGCGTCTCGTAGGCGATGAGAAGTGCAACCTCCCGAGTAGCGCCGATAGCGCCGTAAGGACTCCCGCTGGCGGAGCCACCAAGGATAAGCGCAAAGGGGGGTATCGTCAGAAGGTAGATTACCAGTATGAGATCGCCCGCGCCGACGGCTGGAGTTGTCGCGGCCAGGGGTATGATTAACGCAGCGACCACCATGGCGGCCACGCTGAGGATTGGTGCAAGGTTGAACAGCAGGGGACTTGTCACGTTTGGGGTCAAGCTCTCCTTGCCGAGAAGCTTAAAGAAATCGTAAAACGTTTGGAATATGCTCGGGCCTTTCCGAAACTGGCTGTGTGCAACCACGATCCGGCGAATCCCTTGAAGCAGCAAAGCAGCGACAAAGGCATAAATAAGCGCAATAACGATCGCAGAGATCATCAGATCCTCCCTG
>JAJRBK010000069.1 GCA_028679495.1 Methanobacteriota archaeon | reverse complement strand
TTCGCGACCACCAGCCTCCTCGATGACTCTCCTCCCCATTGAGCATTTATCTACAATCAGTACGCTAGCTCGTTCCATTGCTGCGGGAAGCAGTGTCATAAACACTCGTAGTTCGATTCCTTGCGTCAAAGGAATTTCCTCAAAGCGCTTTACTGTTCCTGGAATGAGGTCAAAAGTCAGATCTATCGGGTCCTCCCCAAACTTCGGTATAGGGAGACCTGAAACAGCGAAGAGCTCAGGCCTCATTGCTACGTGTCCAACTACCCATTTGCCGTCGATGCACACCTCGGCTTCTCCCTCGGGCACCCCTGAGTTCAACACGCTCCCCGTCGCCGCTTCTCCTTCTGTCTGCACTTGCGATAGCATTGTGGGACTTAAATGCATCCTAAACGTCTTATACCGGGCCTTTATCCCAGCAGCCCTGCAGAGAGCAATGAACGCGGAGGTCAGGTGAATGCACGTCCCCGTGCCCCTCCTCAAGGTCACGCCCACGCTGTTTATGGGCAGCATCTCAGCTAGTAATTTGGTCTTGATAAACCAGAACGCCGCCTCAGCGAACTCATAATCTGACAGCGCGTACGCGCCGAGTTCGTTCGCCAGTGCGATGACCTCGGGTTCACGAGGGTTGCACCACCGCGTTGGTCTAAGATACTTCTCGTCCGAGGTGCAGTACTTCATATCTTCACGGAACGGGGGAAGCTCATACTCCCTCGGTGGGCGGACGTACCGCTTCTCATCTGGGTCCATAGCCCAAAGCTTTTTGAGGACGCCAGGGTTTTTGAGGAGCGTCTTAATCATCCCCGATCCCGCCGACCCCGGTTGCGCCGGCGTCTCATGTTCGGCGTGCGCCCGTTCGATGCTTTCACTTGCCGTGGTCATTTACTACCCCCCTAAGCCCCGCTTTAAAACGCCTCGCACCTCTTCGGCACATCCGCGCAGTTCCTCTCCTTTGGCACGGTGAACCTCAGGTTCGAGGACCGGTCCAGGCCGGTCACAGACGGGACAGTGCTCGAGCATCCGTGCTTGGTCGCCGGTCATGATAAAGCTGGGATAGCTTCCTGCAAGCGCTTCGAGGAAGGCGAAGCGACCTGTTTCGCCGTAGTCTGCAGGCTTCAAGTCCTCGTTAAGGACGAAAGGCTTGTAGAACGTGTACGGCGTGTGAAGGTAGTGACCTTCAGGACATTGAACCATCCATCCGTTCCCTTCGACCATCCCGTAAAGATCGAAGCAGCTGGCCTCAGGGATGCCCAACACGTCATCTACCAGTTTTCTGAAATCCTTGGCAGGCAACCGAATGTTCTCACGTACCTTCCAGCCGCCGCCGGTCAAAACGTAGCTATCCTCGCCCAAATCAAAGCTCTTTCCGACTGCCTGTAGTTTTTGCATAACGAAATAGAGTAAGTAGGGCGCTCCGACGAGGCTTACTTTTCCGCCTGCCTTATCGTGCCGCTCGAGCCACTGTATAATCTTGCCGATCGTCTTCTCTTGCATCCTGTTTTGGACATATGAGAATAGTCTTCCTTTTAGCCCCTGACCGCCACTCATAGCCGTTTGTATGTCTTTCGTCGTAAGTTCCCGATCTATCGCCATCTGCACGTCATTTACTAAGTCAAAGTACACCGAGGTAACCTTGCCGACGAACACGTTGGTCTTCGCCGGGTTTGGCAAAAGGAGGTAGCCATCAGTCTCAAAGAGGTCTCCTGCCCACATATTAATAACCGATTTTGCAAGCCCGTACTGGCTGGCCAAAAACGTCCTTTGATCCCTCGGAATGAAGGTGAATCGCCCGCTCGTGCCGCTGCTGTAGGTGACCACCATCCCATTCGCGTTGAACGCGTTAAGCACCTGGTCAAACGTCGGGTTTGCTCCCTTGATGACTACCTTTGGCAGCTCACCGGTGTGCACGCTTGCGAGCCAGCGCGCGAAGTCCCTTCCTTCCGGATACTGCTTGAAGGTGAGATCGGGGATGAGGGGAATCTTGTAAAGATCGTCGTTGGTCTTAATATCACTCGGCGTGACGCCCCTCATGTCGCAGTACTTGCGGTAAAAGGCGTTGTTATTGTAATGGTGCGTAAAGGTGTACTTGATCGCCTTGAGCTGCATCGCGTGTGCTTCGTCTATGGGCACGCTGAAGAGGTCGATCGGTTTGAACAGGGCCTCTTCGGCCGGGGTCCACATGTCGCGTGGCGGAATGTAGCGGGCGAGCTTTTCATTGAGTCTCGCCACTCGCAAACCAATATCTGTGATAGCACCTTCTCGTGCTGTCTGGTCCCCTAGTTCTCTTGCCGCTTGCACAGCCACCTCCATAGAGCGCATAACATAGAGCAGCCTTCACTGCGTTGATCTTGTCACGTTTGTGTAAGTCTGTCAAATAGACCAAATTTGGTTGTTAAACCGTTTCCACTGGAGTCGTATGATAAACTACTACCCCGTTATAAAGCGTTTTGGTCAAGAATCCGCATTCACGTGAGAAAAGATGGTTTAAGCGCTCTTTCTCCTAACAGAGCACACAGCGCGGCACTAATATTGTGAAACGAAACGCACATAACCCCCTGCGATAGCTGATGCGCTACCTGCCGCAGAGGCTAAATAGCCCGAGATCTTCAGTAGTCTCGTTTTAAGTCATATTTTCTCGGTAAATGTTTGTTTACTAAAGAGAAGGCGCTACTGGAACACCTTCGGCAGAATCCACTACACGGTGGTCTTAGGCGCCGCGCTCGCCTTCATCATCTGGCTGAACTACTGGAACATGATCGGGTTTAAGTGGTAAGTGAGCTTGTATGGTGGCAAGAGCGCGATCGAACAGAGCACGGCATCGTCTTCACCTGCACGTGCATCAAGGGTGAGGGCAGGGTGCTTAAGCAAGTGCCGATTGGCTCCTGACCTGAAGCTGCCTGCTTAAACGGCGGGTAACCCTTATTGCCGCGACTCTTCATTCTCTAGCGACGAGCATGGCGAGTCTCCAAGCAAACGGCGAAGGCAAAAAAGAATACGCGGGACCGCTCCGTCGGTCACCCGTTATCGCGCTGACGCTCATCCTCCTCCTTCTCGTGGCAGGACTCGCTCCGTGTCTGTGCGCCGCACAGCAAACTCCCTCTCCTTCAGCTCCCACGTCAGCGAACAACACGACCCGTGGCCCCCAGGACGTTACTGAGCTTGCGTCCTTCCTCAACACGACGATCAACGATGAGCTTGATGGCTACCACATCCCTGGTGCCACCGTCGCCGTGGTCAAAGACGGCAAGCTCTTCTACGCCAAGGGGTACGGCTACGCCGATCTGGAGAACAAGACGCCCGTCGATGCGAACGCGACGCTCTTTGAGATCGGCTCAACGGGGAAGCTCTTCACCTGGACAGCGGTCATGCAGCTCGTCGAGGAGGGCAAGATCGACCTCCACGCCGACGTGAACACCTACCTGAAGGACTTCAAGATCCCTGAGACGTACCCGGAGCCCATCACGATGGAGCACCTGATGACCCACGCGTCGGGGTTTGAAACGCAACCTGCGGCGATAGCGGTTTCTGATCCTAAGGACATAAAGCCCCTCGGCACGACCCTCGCTCAGACCATCCCAGGGCGCATCTGGCCACCGGGGCAGGTCTGGTCGTATTCTAACTGGGGAAGTGCCCTCGCCGGCTACATCGTCCAGGAGGTCTCGGGCGTACCCTACAACCATTACGTCCAAGAGAAGTTCTTCACGCCGCTTGGCATGAATAACACGACGATCGAGCAGCCGGTGCCGCCGCCGTTGGCAGCGAACGTCTCGAAGACGTACGCCTACAGTGATGGTGCGTTTCAGCAAACGGAGGAGTGGACTATCGGAATTCCTCCTGTCGGCGGCGAGCATAGCACCGCCAGCGACGTGGCGAAGTTCATGATCGCCCATCTCAATAACGGCGAGTACAACGGCACCCGCATCCTCAACACATCCACCGCCCAGGACATGCACAGTGCCCACTTCACCCCCGATCCCTACACCAAGTTCGGGCTCGGGTTCTTTATGGGCAACCAGAACAACGAGAGCTGCATCAGCCACACGGGGGATGCCGAGTATTTCCGCACCGCGATCTTGCTGTGGCCTGAGCGGAACGTCGGTTTGTTCGTCTCCTATAACAGTGCTCCCGGAGCTCTGGCGAGGGCAGACCTCGTGCAGCAGTTCCTTGATCACTACTACCCCTACACGCCGACCCCGCCGCAGCACGCGAACTTCAACGACGCGCAGCTTTTGACGGGCACGTACCAGAGTATACGGAACGTGTATACTACTGTCAAGAAGTATTTTGGTGCAGACGCAATAGGCCTCCAGGGGGGACCGACCTTCAGTGTCACCGGATACGCCAACGGCACGCTCACTTTCTCGGGCGTGCCTGGGAACCTCGTAGAGGTGGCACCGCTTGTGTTCGCGAGCCCGGACGGGAATACAACGGTTGGAGGTGGCTACCACTCCATCTTTACCACTGGCAACGGCACGTATTTCCACTCAGATGCCCACTCAGTTGCAGTCCCACAATACTACGAACGCCTCCCCTGGTACGCCACCCCTGAAGACATCACTTACCTCGGCTACCTCTGCCTTGCCGTCTTCGCTTCTGTAGCGATCTGGCCTCTCGGTGACCTATACGGCCGCTGGCGACGTCGGCGGCACGCTGAAAGCACAACCGAAGGGGAGCACACTCGCCTCCCCTCCCTTGCGCACTGGCTCATGGGCATCACAGGCGTACTCTGCTGGCTCGTCTTCCTCATTCCGTTCCTCCTCCTTTTCGCACTCGGTCACGTGCAATTCGAGTATCTGACAAGTAGTATCACCATCCCCCTACCTATCATCGCTTGGCTTACCGTCCCGCTCATCGCCATCGCCCTCACCGCCGGGGGCATAGTTTTAGCTGTCCTCGCGTGGAGAAGGCGCTACTGGAACACCTTCGGCAGAATCCACTACACGGTCGTCACAGGAGCGGCGCTCGCCTTCATCATCTGGCTGAACTACTGGAACATGATCGGGTTTAAGTGGTAAGGAGCAGATTATAAAGAAAAAGTGCAGCACATGTTTAAGATTCTTGAGAATTCAGATCGAGGTGCTCGTAGAGATGGTCTGCATCAATATCTCGATGAATCACACTACCTAAACTAACTAGCAATTAGGTCTTCTTTTTTCTTTTGCGCTTCTTTGATAGCTGCGTTACTAGAATAACAACAAAGCACAGTCTTTGACTGACAATAGGCGATAGCTTACAGACAGCAATTTGTCCCAATTGGTGTACTAGCACACTGAGTCTAATGTTACGGCAAGATCGTCGAGTTCTTCCAGGTTGCCACGTTGCCACTTTGCCAGGGACAGACGTTTTGCGCGCTGGTTACCTACGCTCTAGCTACAATCTTTCCACAGTTCGGGCAAAACTTTTTTGTTATGAGCAAGTCAGCCCCATAGCTATTACATTTCATCGGTGCTTCCTCAATAGTATGCTGCGAGCAGCCTGCTCTCGTCTGATAACCTATCATGCGTGCCACCGTCTCTACCTTCCTAGTCCCAAAGAAAGCAGCATGAATCACGCTCTCCTCACGTACAAGTGAGGATCCCACAGCCGTCGCCCCAGCTAACCGGTAATCCGCGCGAACGCGCACCACTCGGAACGTTTATGTTGGGTGATGCCTGTTCGCTTACATAGAAGGGCGACGCCCTTTTGATAATCACGACGAGATGGTACGTTATGAAAGCACAGGCAGCCCCACAAGACGATGAAACTCGCCCGCTGCGCGTATGCATGGTGACGCCCTTTCCGCCCCGCCACGATGGCATTGCGACGTACTCAAGCGAGCTGATCAACGCGATGGAAGGCTTCGGGCACACGGTGTACGTTATCAGCCATACCGACGAGAACGTGGGGGGACACGGCTCGCAGCCAAACGTATTCGGCATCATAGACATCACCAAGCCCGATTGGGAGCGCGTCATTTTCGAGAAGGTTATGGAGATCAAACCGGACGTCGTCCACCTCCAGCACGAATACGGGCTCTACGCAAACCAGGGGGACTACGGGATAAGCGTTATTGACCTCCTGTTTCTGCTCTTTCACGCGCGTGTGCCGGCAGTTATCACCTACCATTCAGTCTACAGTACGCTCAGCCGGGAGGAGGCGATGTTCACCGATCTGAGCCTTGACACGGTTGATGCGGGCATTGTGCACGAGGAGTTTCAGAAGATCTTCTTGCCGGCAAACCTTGGACGGATCCCAAATAACGTGTACGTCATCCCCCACGGTGCAAAAACTGCAGTCGCGGAGAACGTCCCTGACGCTTTGACCACAAAAAGACAGCGTGGATTCGACGACAAGAAGGTCGTCCTCTGCATGGGCTGGTGGGAGCCGAACAAACGGTTTGAAGACGTCGTTTCCATATGGCCAGACGTGATCGACAGGGCGAAAGATGCGATTCTCATCATCGCTGGCGACGCGCGGCCGGGATCCCCGAGCGGCCTCTACTATAAACCAAAGCTGCTCAAAGCAGTTCAGGAATCCCCCGCACGAGAACGCATCCGTGTTATAACGGGGGCGTTCACCCCCCAAGAGTATGATACCATCCTTAACGTGGCAGACTTTGTCGTGCTGCCGTACGATCGTGCGTCACAAAGCGGCAACCTCGCGCACGCCTTTGCCTTAGGAAAGCCTGCCGTGGTCACAGCCGTTGAGGGCCTCAAGGCGGAGGTCGAGGCAAGCCAGGCAGGAGCGACGGTGGCCCTTGGGTCGCTCGAGGAATTGAAGGCCGCGATTGTCTTGCTGCTGCGAAACGACGAGCTACGAGAGCTCTTCTCAAAGAGGGCGCACGAATACGTCCGGACCAAGATTGGTTGGTCCATCGTTGCACGAAAGCACCTCGTGCTCTACAGAATCGCGATGCAAAAGGAGCAGATGAAGATAACACCTGCTGCAGAGCTTGATATAAGCCGTGGCTAACTGTGCGTTGCGCAGCCCCTTCGTCGCGTCGGCGCTCTATAGATTATTTGTCCGTGATCGGCTGCATACTTTCCGTGCGCCGACGAAAAGGTTATAATATCTAGCAATGTAGTAAGCAGAAAGTCCCACGTTAAACGAAATCGTGGTGCTGAGGTTCCATGCCCATTACACTCGACGACATCACCATAACGAGTTTCCCGCAACTGTTTGAGCAGATCATAGAAGATAAGGAGCGGGTACGCCTCAAGCCTATCCAGAACAACCCCCCTGATTTGCTGAAACGGGCACAAGAGTACGGGACACAGTTTAAAAACGGGTCGTGGAACTGGGCGTCAAATATCTGGAACAGGAGCGCAGCGGGCAGTGTGGTGATCGAGCGCGAGGAGGATTTAGTAAAGGAGCATAAGGTGCTCATGCTACGCGTGCTCGAGCATATCCTTGACCAACCGATGATCCAAGCTGATGCCACGCTCGGACAACCGGGGTCAAAGGGTGCGATGAACTGCCGCCTTTACTGTGACGCGCAGTTTCCGGACGTGGCATATCGGTGGCAGGCGGTCAACTTTCCTGGCAACCCAGATGCGACACCAGAAGCGTCGCTCTTTATGATTCCCCATTATCTTGAAAATCCCAACGTGCCAGGGAAAAATGAGATGTTAAAAGTCATACGGTTTCCCTTCCACGATTACACGATCGTAACTGCGTCGTCGTATATGGGGGAAGCGAAGAAAGGCTTTCTTTCACACTGGATTTACGAGGTCTACAAGCGCGGGGGCACCGGAGAGCACGCCTCACTTAAGGAGTTTACGGTCAAGCGCGTTGATGGAAGAGCCAAACGGATGGTGATGTCAGTCTGGGGACTGTCCGGAAGCGGGAAGTCAACGCACGGCCACTATGTATACGACGATAAGATCGCACAGATCTACATCGACAAATTTGGAATAAACCCCCTTGAGTTTATCTCTGACCAGTTCATCCGCAACGATGACGTGGTCGGCGTCTTCGAGGATCGCGTCGTGAGCCCTGAGCGAGGATGTTGGACGAAGACCGAAGACGTCGACGTCACCCAGCACGCCATTTACAACGCCGGGACTTCACCACGGGCGCTGCACGAGAACACGGAATGGGACGAGAACGGCGATGTGAGTTTTCGCGGTGAAATCCTGCAATACCACGGAAAGCTCAATCAGAACGCACGGAGCATCATATTTTTGGAGGATACAGGCTACTTTGACGGAAACGTCGATTCGGCGGGCCCGCTGAACATGGCGGTCTTCATCAGTCCCGGCTACATCTCCGACTACGCGTGGGTCAAACTCAATGACCCCACGTTCGCGGCAAAAGTACTCGCCGACGGACGGACGATCGGTCATCCGGCGCAGGCGAGAGAAGGCGTTGGCGGCGAGAAGTACGAGGCACGGTACTGCCTCCCGTTCACGATGGGCGTGGGAAACGCTGCGCACGTACACCGGTTTCACAAGTTTATGAGCGACCGGGTGGGGACAGATAACCCGGTCGAGTCGTATCTTATCAACACCACCGGTCGCGTTGGCGCAAAGTACGTCTGGACCGACTCGAAGCTCGGAGACGAGACGGTCTGGCTTGCAAAAACGCTTTTCGAAGAGGTCAAAGGTAAGAAGAAGCCCGTGGGGGGAACGGGACCGACGATCGAGGAGACGCAGCTCTTTTTGATACAGGCAGCACGGGGGGACGTGAAGTATGAGCCGCATCCGTTTTGGGGCGACAAGGTCCTCGTGCCCACGCACGTTGAAGGCCTATCTCCTGATCGCTTGAAACAGCTTGATCCGTTTACCTACCGCACCGCTGAAGAGATGGAGGCGCTCCTTAGGGAGCAGATCGTGCTGAGCAAGTACTATCTCAAAATACAATGCCCGCGGCTTAACAAGCGTATCTTAGATGCGATGGACTTCTAATCAGAGTCAATCACGTTCAGCTGGTGCATTTTTACAAAGATCCGAGGACAAGCTACTTAACGGAGCGAACTAACTCCCAACTGCGCGTCGTGCGTGATGCTACGCTTCAGGGGGCTTGACAACTCCGTGATGATTGAAAGCAGTGTCCTGCTAATAAACATAGCCAGCTGGGTCGACCTGGTTAACCTTATAGTCACAATTTTTGAGGCCGTCGGTGCCATCATTATTTTTTACGGCAGCGCTGTTGTCGTCGTGGATATGGTAGCGAGCGTCGTCCGTCAACGACCGTTCGACTACTCCGCGATCCGTCGTGAGTACAGCAAGAAGATCGCACTGGCGCTCGAATTCTTTGTGGCAAATGACCTTGTACGGACGATATTAAACCCGACGCTAAACCAGGCAATTGTGTTAGCATTTATCGTCGGCATACGAACGGTCGTCGGCTGGTCCCTGAGTCGAGAGTTGAAAGAGTTTGCTCCAAAAGAAGCGTAGACACGATGGGGTGCGATGGCTAGCGTTGCCGTGGGAGCGAGTTCATATCTGGCTAACAAAGTCACAGCACGCGAATTCATGCGATAAATCGAAGGCTCATACGCAAGGGCTCATACGCAAGGTTTATTGCTTCGTTTATCCTACCCTAGGGCGAGCTTATGAACGACACTAAGTTTTGCAAGTTTTGCGGAACGGATGCAGGTCCTTCCGCGCGATATTGTAAGAACTGCGGAGCAGAATTGAGCCCAGCGCCTCGTGCCGAAGAGAGTTCAAGTCCAAAGCCTCAAGCTGAAGAGAAGCCGAGCCCAGCGCCTCGTGCCGAAGAGGGCTCGGTGGATGCAAAGGATCTGGTTAACGATGGCATTTCGCTGTATCAACAAGGCGATTATGAAGGGGCTCTCAAAAAATTTATCAAAGCGACCGAAGTGGACGCCAGCCTCGTGGCAGCGTGGAGCAACAAGGGCTGTGCGTTGGGGCGTCTTGGCGATTGTGTGAACGCCATATCGGCGTTCAACAGGGCCCTCGACATCGATCCCAGCAACCGAGAGGCAAAGGAAGGTAAAGAGCTTTGTCAGCGCATGATGAGCTCCCAACCGCAACCAGTCGAAGGGTAACGTTTTCTAAACGGGTGACACGGAAAGCCCGCTTAGCCGCTTGAGTCACAATTGTGCGTTACGTCTGCTTGATGGATTAACTGCGCACGAACCAAAGCTTGCTCGATCGTTATTTGACACCACCCCAAGCGAGCGTAATTCAAAAAGTCCAAACTCACCACGTTCGCATCAGGTGACACCAGACTCACGTCTCCGCATCCGGCAAGAACGAAGGGTCGCCTCCATGTTGTGCCTGTTTTTATTTAAAAGAAAATTATAATAAAACTATTTTAATAATGATTGACGTTTATTGGTCAACAGGGATCTTTTATGAGTCCTTCTCTACGGTTTGTTCATTTAAGTGACACCCACCTCGGGTACCGTCAGTATGGACTAAATGAGCGTCTCGACGATTGGAACCGTGCCACGCGAGAGGTCATCGATTATGCTATCCAAAACGAGGTTGATTGCGTTGTCCATAGCGGTGATTTGTTTAACTCCAACAGGGTTGATCACACGTCGCTCATCCACGCTATCGAATCACTTAGAGTGTTGAGAGACGCCGAGATCCCGTTTTTTGTAATTGATGGCAATCATGACCGAAGAAAAGGCTCTCAAGCACATACGGCACTCGACGTGCTCCAGAGTCTCAACCTGTGCAGCTACTTGCGACCAGAACGGGGTAGTCTGGTGAATGCAACCGCACAGATCAATGGCACAAATATAATCGGGCTTGGGTATAACGGCGCTTATCTCAAGCCCCGCCTTATAGAGCTGAGTCAGCAAATGCCTGGTGGTCGCAACGTCGTTGTGCTCCATGCCGGGCTTGCACAACACATAGAAGGAGGGCAGCCAGAGATCACCCTGTCTGAGCTTGAGGTGCTGCGTCCCTCGACGGCATACCTTGCGCTTGGACATTCTCATAACAAGTTTAGCGTCGACAACTGGATCTTTAACCCAGGAAGTCCTGAACATTACCGGTTTTCTGACAGCAATACCGATCGGTGCTTCTACGACGTTACGCTTCGCGGCGGCGTCCCCAAAGTAACCGAGATTGCTATGCGTGGGACGCGAAGAATGGAAAGCATCGAAGTCGAGTATGCTGGCGATGACTATGCGGTGCTTGGAGTCGTACAGAGTGAGTTAGATGATGCTGAGAAAGGACAGTCTCTCGCCGATTCCCTGCTTCGCATCATCCTCAAAGGGGAGGCATCGAAGCCCCCCAACACAGGAGAACTTAAACAGTTTGTTGAGGAGCGCTATGAACCGTTTTTCTGCACGGTCCTTGACAACACCCTTACAAGCGAGGACGTATTAATCGACGCGCCAGGGACGCTCGATGACCTTGAAAAAAAGATGTTCGAATCGAGCTTCAGCCGCTACGATGAGCAAACGTCTGAGGTGGCGACATTTGCACGAGCGGTGTTACGTGAAGTTGTCGACGCGCAGCTGTCAAACACTGACGATGCAGAGTCCATCGCTCAGCATATCTCGCGTTTTAGGAGAGAGCACCTATGAAGCTCGAAAGCATCCACTTGCAGAATATTCGCGCGTTCGAGGACTCTGGCGAGATCCAGTTTAAAGACGGCACCGTCTCGATATACGGTGAAAATGGCTCAGGGAAAAGCACCATCGTTAGCAGTATCGGTCGTGCGGTTTTTGGCTGGGACGTAGAAGGCGTCAGACAGGCGGCCATCGATTACAGGGGAGAACGGCACAAACAAGGAGCCACGGAATACTTCCTGCGACGAGGTGCTGCTGAGGGCACGATAGACGTTACGTTTTCTCATAAAGGGACCGTTTACCGAGTGATAAACACGTTATCGCACAAAGCGCAAAGCTGGGAGCTGTATGTGGATGGAGAGGCGACCGATCTATTTGGTAAAGAAGAGATTCACGAGCGCATATACGATGCGCTTGGCGTACGAGAGAGCCACGTAAGTTCGATTGAAAGCATCTTCAGCAACCTAGTCTGCGTACTGCAGGGCAGGATCATTGACGAGTTTGAGCTTCCACCACAAAAAAGAAAGGATCACTTCGACAAAGTGCTCGGGCTGTACGGCTATCGTCAGGCCTACAGCGATTCAATTCACGTTAAAAACAACTTCAAAAACAAGATAGCACGCGCTGAATCAGACGCACGCGTGATTGAGGCTGAGATCGCTCACTTGGACGACCTCGTTAAGAGGTTAGGGGAATACAAAGGAGATCTCGTGCAGGTCAAGCGCTCGACTGATGCCATCAACTCGCAGCTCACGGCTGCTGAAAAAGAAAAACAGCGTTATGATGTACTCCTTTCAGAAATTGAGAATCTTAAAAGGGAGTTCAATACGATTGATTCAAATGCCGCCCAGCTCGGTAAGATGCGAGAGGAGGCCAACCAGGATATACAGCGAGCCCGCGATGCAGCTCGCATTGTGGAGCGATCCCGTCCCTCTTTTGAGCGTTATAACCGTCTTTCTGACCAAATAGATAGCTTAAGGATGCTCCTTCGCGACGTCGGGTATGAGAAGGAGCGTTTGTCAAAGCTGCAAATAGAAGCGGCACACGTTG
>JAJRBK010000010.1 GCA_028679495.1 Methanobacteriota archaeon | reverse complement strand
AGTTCCTGCTGCTGTGAACATTGTAGATGGGAGGCAAATCTCCAAAGCGCAACAAGAAGCTATATTGGTCGTTCACAACGAAGCTCTCCTTCATAACATAAACACAGGTGCAGATTTGAAGCGGCTCTTGAAAACAGAATCAGTTAGAAAGTAACAGCTGCAGAGGCGTCTGTTATAGGTTAAGGCTCTTGTTTTCTATCAAATCGACCAGTGCAGGCGCGTTAGTAAGAGCATTAATTACAGGAAGGCCCTTGTAATCCAAAATGTGTGTCGATACAATGCCTGAAATGCAAAACACGAGGTCTTGCAGTTCTTCCTCTACGTGTTGCTCGTCAGCTGCACAGAGAATCTTAGGCATGGTTATAGTTTTGAACCCTTCAAGAACCAAGTAATCGCTCTGAAAATGTCCGATTAACTCATCCAGCGTGACAGAGCGCTTTATCATGATTACGCTCTCACTTGGTGCGCGCAAGCCTACCATTTCAGCACCTGCCTTCCAATGGCGCCATGTATCTTTTCCGACGGTATCGCCGACAAAGTTCTCGACATGCACGTCTTTGATTGTTGATACGGAGTAGCCCCGCAAGCGTAGCTCCTTTATTACCTCGACCACAGTAGTCGTCTTTCCCGACTTAGATGATCCGTAGACCGCAAATATTCTCATCAGCTATAAATCGCTCTCTCACACATTATTATTATGCTCGCTCGTGAAAAGTTCGAAGCTAGCGGGATATCGCTAACATAAGCGCGCTTCGTGTTCACACAGTTTAAATCATTTTACAACCTAAGAGCGGTAAGCGGCCAGATACGCGTTATCGCTGACGTTGCTTAGATTTCCAGTATCGCGGATATGTGCCGGGCTCCATGATCACGCGCTTCACTTGTGCAATAATGCCGCCTTCAAGGACAGAGATCCCTAGTGCGATGATTTCACCCTGCTGTGTATAAATGCCAACGAGTTGCCTTTTTTTCACGTCCCCGAGCGAGATGATACCTGGCTCCGCAAGTCGAGCCCCATGACAAATTGCGTCCACGGCGGTGTCCCTTATAACTATTGCAGGGATATGCTTGAGCGCATATTCCACCGGGAGGACAATTTCACGAAACAGAGAATCATCGCCATCTTCAATCCAAAAATGATAGGCGTCTGTTACATCCTGTAGCTTCGTCAGTGTTGATTCATTAAAGGGACCAGCCTGAGTTCTGCGGAGTTCCTGCATATGTGCCCCTACTCCCAGCGCTTCTCCGATATCGTGACACAACTTGCGCATATAAGTGCCCGCCTCACATCCCACTCTAAGCAAAAGGTCCTTCTTGTGCTGCTCTAAAACATCGATATAGTATATCTCACGCTTGCGGATTTGACGTTTGACAGCCGATTTCAACGGAGGGCGCTGATAAAGCACGGTTGTAAACTCCTTGAGTGTTGCTGCTAACGGCGCATCAGCAACCGTTTTATGCAAATGGAGGACACAGATGTACTCCTTTGGTAAGCTTACAAGAGCTCCGACCGCCTTAGTCGCGTCCTGCAACAGGATTGGGAGCACACCGGTGACTTTAGGATCGAGTGTACCGCTGTGTCCTGCTTTATTGATCTGCAAAACGCGTTTTACCCATGCGGCGACCTCGTGACTGCTTGGACCGGCTGGCTTGTCGAGATTGATAACCCCCCTCTGAAGGAGCTGTTCGACCGTTCTTTGCTCAGGAACCGAGTTCATTGTTAACGCCTTTTTTAAGCGCCCTTAAAGCTTCTATTATGATGGCAATTACGCCAAACTGGTCCCAACGCGCGGTGTCTATAACAAGGCTGTAGATGTTGAGGTTGTGGATATCTATATCATAAAACGTACGATACCGTTTGGCCTCACTTTTATCGCGCATAGCCGTCTCGCCAAGAGCGATTTTATATGGTACTCCTTCTCTTTGTGCTATTCGCTGCGCACGTACTTCTAGTGATGCATTAAGCCAGACCGCAATGTCACCGTTTAGTATCCATCCTGATAGTCGCCCATCGACAATTACATCACCGTGGTGAAGTGCGAGCTCTTCTTGCTTAGTGTCAATTAAAGCATCGACGTCTGGATGATCTTCTGCATACTTGCTAAACTCCTCGAGAGTCATAGCATGCTCTTTTGCTAGCTCTCTAAAAACGTCCCCTACAGAAACGTGCACGAATCCAAGCTGCCGAGATAACCCGCGTGCAACAGTCGTTTTGCCGCTACCTGCAGGCCCGCTTATCGTGATCAACACACCTCTTACTCCCAAGCTGTGCGTCTTGCTTAGCATGCTTGTAACGTCAACATAAGTTCTTGCACTGCTTCATCCAGCTTTCCATCAGGATTTTGAAGTATTTTGACCGTAGCTCCAGTATACGCGGCATACGCCATGCATATAGCCTTATTGACCTCTTGGTGTTCCTGTATTCCCTGTTCATCTTGGACGTCGCGCTTTCGTGATTTGTCAGCGCCCCTCCGTCGTATTATTTCCCCTGGCTTGGCCTCAACAACTAGAATAAGATCTGGTTTAAGCTCGTTTAGCACCCATGTAGGGAGGCCTGGGAGGTATCCCTTGGGAGTGCGCACGGTCGCGTGAGTGTCTACGACAAGCGGCGTAGTTGCCATATCTGCTATAGTGCGTGCCGCAGTTTGTTGCAGATCACGTTGTTTCTGGGGGTCAAGTCTTCGAATATCGTCCCTGATCTGAACCCAGCCGCGTTGCAGCGCTTCGTCGAGCATGACGTCACTGTAGGTCACCATCTTGAAAGGGTTCCCTTGTGTCTCTAGTTGCGCTATAGCTTTTCTAGTAACGGTCGTTCCCCCACTAGCAGGGACGCCGGTAAGGACCACTATTTTCGACATGGTTCTCCCTAATCAGTTGTAACGAACTATTCAAAAACATTGTACTTTAACTTACCCAAATGAGCAGCTACATTGAATTGAAAAGGGTAGCACGAGTAGCTATAAAGGTGAACAAAGCACGTTCAATTTCCGTACAGATGCT
>JAJRBK010000068.1 GCA_028679495.1 Methanobacteriota archaeon | reverse complement strand
CCCCTCACGCAGCAAGCGAGATGATATCACCTTGTCTGCGGCCCTTTTGATCACATCAGCTGGACAACCGAGATTTAATGTGTTTGCCTCCAAGAGGGCCGTTAACTCGTACAGCAAGTGATCAGGTGCCACGACAATCCCTGCATCACACGTTCCTGCAATACGTGTAATTTGCTCCTCAAACGCGTTTTCGTCGTTTAAGAAGCAATCGGGCACGCGCACGACGTGTCCACACGCACGAAAGCCGGCACAGAGGACATCTCGTATGGCCTTCCCCTCTTCAGCAAGCTTTGGCATCATTTGACTTGCATATTCTGCGACCATGATCTGCATCCGATCATCTTCCTCCTGTGTGAGCCTTAGGCCTTGCCTTGGTCGATAAGCATTCTGTGAACCGAGGCGACGAGGTTGGTAAACGTCGCTTGGGCCGGCACTACGTCCACGTGCACACCATAACTACTGAGCGCAGCTGCGGTTGGTCTTCCGATTGCTCCAACTATGCGCGCATCCAACGCCTGTGTGGAAACGTTTCTGTCATACAGACGCGAGGCACACTCAAAAAAACCGCGAACCGTCATGCTGCTGGTAAAAAGCACTGCAACAACGTCCCCTTCTACTATGCTGCGAATGACTTTCCGCTGTGCTGGTCCGCAGAGCTGTTTCAGTGAATACATTGTAACCTCGTTAACCACAGCTTCTCTGCGGCGAAGTTCATCCACGAGAGATGCGCTACCGTAAGCGCTTCTTAGCAGCCAAATGTTGCAATATGCGACGTTTTTTAACAGCTGAAGGATGCCCTCCGAGCTGAACTCCTGAGGCATCAAATCTACTCTGATGCCAGCGCTCTGTAACGCTTGCTGCGTCTTGGGTCCTATCGCGACGACATGCGTTCGAGCTGGAATGTCAGACGGGGTGAGGCCCCGGGCGATGCTGCAGTGCACCCCATTCGCGCTAGTCAGTATCACGTAATCCACAACGCCTTGACGGAGCTCCTCGACGAACGTCTGCCATCGTTGATCTATAACGCTAATGACCTCAATCAGAGACGCGGCGATGGTGTTGTAGCCGTATGCTTCAACAAGTCTCCGGGAGGTAGCCAGTTGGGCCTTCGGTCGAATAATCGCCAGCGTCTTCATGATTACGTCTCGTCTCGCTTGAGTATCTCCCTTAAGCCAACAACGTCTCCAATAACAAGAACCGCAGGAGCCGATACGCCAGCTTGTTGAACCTTCTGCTGCAAATCACCCAAAGTGCCGACTACGACCTGCTGCTGTTCGGTCGTTCCGCGGGCGATGACCGCTGCCGGTGTTTCAATGGGCTTGCCATGCTGCATTAGCTGCGACAGATTTTCAGCCAGCGTGCCAACGCCCATCAAGACAATGAGCGTCCCACTAAGCTTTGCAAGCACGTCCCACTGAAGCTGGTTTCCTCGCGCTTCATGACCTGTGACGATAGTGACGCTTGATGCATATTTGCGGTGCGTTACTGGTATCCCTGCGTAAGCCGGCACTGCAATTGCCGATGAGATGCCCGGAATCACCTCGACGTCTATTCCACATTTAATCAGTTGCTCAGCCTCTTCTCCGCCCCTGCCGAAGACGAATGGATCTCCTCCTTTCAATCTGATGACAACTTTGCCTTGTTCAGACTGTTGGATAAGAAGTTCGTTAATCTTGTGCTGTGGCACCTTGTGGTGAGATGGGTCTTTTCCGACGTCTATGAGTTCAGCGTTCGGCGAAGCGAGCTCTATAACGCGCTTATCCACGAGCTTATCGTAGAGAATAACGTCCGCCTGTCGTATGATTTGCTCAGCGTGTCTCGTGAGTAGCCGCGGATCGCCTGGTCCTGCTCCGACCAGAAACACCTTTCCTTTAGTCTTAGCTGTCCTGTTCATACCCCTTTAAAACGCTGAGCTTTGTGCGACAGCTTCAGCAATTAGTGCCTCACCTCCACACTCCTTTATCTGCTGAGCGAATACGCGGGACTCGTGCTCATAGTCACTTATGAGCATACGTTTTTTGAGACGCACTGCCCTATCTCCACTAAGGGAGAGCACTTCTGCAGCGATCGTTAATGAGATACCTGAAGTCTGCGCGAATATTCCTAGGGGGGCCAAGCAGCCCCCTCCTAGGGCTTCCATAATTATCCGTTCGGCAGCTCCTGCGATTAACGTAGGCTCGTGGCTCAGCGTTGCAATACTCTCGTATTCATCAAGAGCCCTGTTAGCCATGACGCCAACGATCCCTTGGTTTGGCGAAGGAATAAAGGGCAAGCGCTTCTTGTTCGAAAGCAGGTTCAGTCGCTCGAGGCCTGCCTCGGCGATCACGAGTCCGCTAAACTCCCCTGATGCGAGCTTTTTCATCCGCGTATCGATGTTTCCTCGAATATGTTTGCAAATGTACGATGGATAGTAGCGCGCTATTTGTGCCCGTCGCCTCAAGCTCGACGTGCCTACGACCATCCTGCTCCGTGATAAGTCGCCGTAAACGAGCACGTCATATGGGGACGCACGGGGCAGCACGGCACATAGGGCTGACTCTTTTGGACGCTTCGTAGGCACGTCTTTCATGCTATGTACGGCAAGGTCAATGTCCCCGACACGCATCAGATCGTCGATCTCTCGCACGAACGCACCCACTCCCGCATCGCGAAAGGGCTTATCAAGGAAGTTGTCCCCGCTCGTTTTAACGATGACAAGTTCGCTCTCTATGCCCTTTGCGTAAAGCGCGTTTTGTACCATTTCTGCCTGTACCGTGGCAAGCCTGCTGCCACGAGTGCCGATGCGGAGTATATTAGATCACCTCTGTGCAACTATGTT
>JAJRBK010000241.1 GCA_028679495.1 Methanobacteriota archaeon | reverse complement strand
GCCGATGTCTTTCTGTTTTGGCGCCTCCTGCGGTGCCTCCTCGTGTGGTGTCACCGTTGGTGCCTGCTGAAGCACGTCTCCTGTTTGCGTCATCTCACTTTCTTGTGTCATTTTTTTGCCTCAACATAGTCCTGCGCAAGGATCCGGCGCACCTCCTCGGCACATCCGCGCATCTCCACAGACGGGGCGCGCTGTATCTCCGGCTCAAGGACGGGGCCGGGTCGGTCACACGCCGGGCAGTGCTCGAGCATGCGTACCTGGTCGCCGGTGATGATGAAGCCAGGGTAGCTTCCTGCGAGCGAGTCGAGGAAGGCGAAGCGCCCTGATTCGCCGTAGCCCACGGGCATAAGGCTTTTATCAAGGACGAGCGGTTTCACCCACGTGTAGGGGAGATGGTAGTAGTGTCCCTCAGGACACGTGGTTATGATCCCCGTTATCTCTATCATAGCGTACACATCGTGGCAACGCGCCTCAGGAATGCCGAGCACCTCTTCGACCCGCCTCCTGAAGTCTGCGTGGGGAATACGCGTGTCTTCGCTTATTTTCCAGCCGCCACCCGTCCTGATCGTTCCCCGCTCACCGAACTCAAAGTGCTTCCCCTCTCGCTCTAGGGTGTCCATCAACTTGGCAATGAAGAAAGGCGCGCCTTCGAGTCTGATAGAATCAGTCGTCTTCTCGTAACGCTCGAGCCACTTGGTAGCGATTTCGGCGGTTCTTCGCATCCGCTCTTCGAACGACGCGGGCGAGCCTCCTTGCCGCTCCGACTCCGTCATCGCCTTAAGAGTCAAGTCAGCGCTTATTGTATAATCCATAGCATAGTGTAGATCGCTGAACATGTCGTATATATGGGCCAGTACCTTGGCGATCCACAGATTGCCATCCGTCGGCCTAGGCATCGTTAAGAGTGTGTGATCGGCAAATATTTCATCGGACATAGCGCACACTTGCTTGCCGACCGAATACTGAGTCGTCAAATACGTCCTCATATCCCGCGGGATGACCGTGTGCCGCCCGCTCGTGCCGCTGCTGTAGGCGACCAGCAACCCTGCCGCGTTGTAAGCGTTTATGACGTCATCGAACGTTGGGTTCGAGGTGATATCGAGAGGGACCACTGTTGGCAGATCCCCGGTATAGATGTTTGCAATCCAGTGAGCAAAGTCCGCCCCTGAAGGGTGCTGTTTAAAGGTCAGGTCGGGGATAAGGGGAATTATGTCTAAGTCATCGTAGGTCCTGAGGTCGTCAGGGGTGATACCCCGCATGTCGCAGAGTCTGTGGTAAAAGTCGTTGTGAGCGTAGTGGCGCGTGAAGGTGTACTTGATCGCCTTCAGCTGCATCGCCTGTGCTTCGTCTACGGGCACCCGGTAGAGGTCGATTGGCTTGAACAGGGCCTCTTCCGCCGGAGTCCACGTTTCGCGCGGAGGTACGTATCGGGCTAGGCGCTTGTTGAGCAGGTTTATCCTCTCTTCGATTCCTGGTGGTGCGCCAGCGTTCGTCCGATCTTCGGCTTCTGCTTTTCGAGCTTCCATATCAACTCCTTCTGTATGTGCGTTAAATGTTTAACGTCAATTGCGTGTAGTTAACCAGCTTTTTAAGCGCATGTTCAAAGAGACTCACGCACACTCAATTGCTGGCTTATCTCCCCCAAAGTCCTGCTGGAGGAGCGCGCCCACCTCCTCGAACATCCGCGCATCCCCACGGACGGGGCGCGCCGTAAGGGTGCCATCCTCGACTACAGACCTACCCCCCTTACATACCGTGAAACATATCCCAGCGAGGCAACGTCAGTCATTTGCGCGACCTGCACCTTAAGCTATACCGTGTTTTGCGTGAATTCATGTTCAGTGTGCTGACTATCACTTTAAAAGGTTATACCGCGATTTGCGTGAATTTGTGTTCAATGTGCTGTAATCCGATACCTCATCGAATTCGATCGTCAGATCAGAGCGCATACACCCCCCATTGAAGCGCCGATACGAGCTCCTGAATTCATACCGCCGCGCGTACGGCGTCGCACCTTTCATTGCTCAAGCGTTTCCGCGTCCCTTTCCGTGTGTTCGTTCGCTTACCGTCCCGTGACGACTAGGACGGGTACCTCAGCCCCACGAATGACCCTGTCTGCGACGCTTCCGAGGTGCAGACGATTCACCCCTTTTCGTCTGTGCTTGCCTATGACCACGAGGTCGATCGCGTGCTGCGTCACGTAGGTATGGATTTCATCCCACGGGTTCCCCTCGAGCACGGCAACCGTGATCGCCGTCTCTTCGACGTCTCGCGAGAGCAGGGCACGCTTTGCATTGTCGACTATTGTCTCTCCCGCGGTGAGGAGGGCGTTGTACACGTCTTCCGTTTCGCTCTCCAAGACCGCGAACTCAGGCGGAAAGCCGTCCATGTCAACAACGTACACGATGTCAACCGTCGCGTGCGTGAGATGCGCGAGGTAGGCGCACTGCTCGTAGACGGGATCCATAAGTTCGGAGTCGTCCGTTCCCAGCAGAATGCGTTTGTATTCCATGCGAGGTCACCTCTTTTACGATGCGGGGGCCGCTTCTTTAGCGGGCACGCTGTGTTCAATTTTCCCGGCATCGCCTCGAACGAGCAGCGATGTCACCACTCCCACGACCGCAATAACGATCGCGGTAAGGAAGATGTAGTCGAACGCGGTTACCGAGGGAAAGCTCACCATGTTGATGCCTCGCGGTGTAGGAATTGGAAGAGGAGCCCTGTACGTCACGAGGAATGCTGCTGCGAGGGTAGGACCGACCACGTTGCCCAACGAGCGCATGACGGTGTACACTCCAGAGCCGACCCCTGTTTCTTGCCG
>JAJRBK010000067.1 GCA_028679495.1 Methanobacteriota archaeon | reverse complement strand
GGCGACGGCTCTAATTTCTTCAAAAAAAAGAGTGGTATGTGAATAGGTCGAGGAGGCGCCCTCACCTCCACACCAAGCGGCTCTTCAAAACTATGGTATTTTGACAAACCTAACAAATAACAAAAGGGAGGTAGATGAGAGCCGGGCGTTGTAACGAAAAGGAGATGAACCAAGCATCGACCGTTCCCATCGTTCGTAAGGTATAGCCTTGCAGTACTCTGTAGGTCGCACCTAGCTTATCAATGATCAGGATGGAACGAGTTGCCAACTAGTTCTCGCGCTCTTTCTGCCTATTACGACACATCATATGAGAGAGAATCGTTACGATCGACACTACAAGTTGGCGACGTATGATCTCCGCCTGAGATAGGCGATGTCCTTGTCAATGGTGCAGAGCCGAGACAGTGCCGTTGGGAGGCGAGGTGCAACAATGCATACACTCCACCCACACGGCGTCTCTGGCGTTGACTGGTCTCATTACAAGCACCCGCTGCCTGAGCACGTATATGATGTGTATATGCGGTACTGGGGTGACGTGCGGTGAGCGTGTGAAGATGCGTATGCCGATCGACAAAAATCTTGAACTTTAGGTCGGCTAATGGGATGCGTGCTGATGAGGCAGCGTCACAAACGTCAGCCAGAAGTCGCCAATACTCCTCATCATTGCGATAAAAGCATCAAAGTCAACGGGCTTCGTGATAAAGGCGTTGGCGTTGTGACAGTAAGACGTCACGACATCTTCGTCGAGGTCGGACGTGGCGATGACAACGATGGGGATTGATCGGAGCTGCGGGTCGGCTTTCACCTCTTTGAGGATCTCGCCACCGCGCTTTTTGGGAAGACCAAGATCAAGGAGAATGAGGTCGGGGGGCGCGTCTGTGTACTCACCGCGTTGGTAGATGAAGTCCATCGCCGCATCACCATCAGTAACGACGTGGAGGTTAGTAGCGACGCGAAAGTCTTTGAACGCCTCCTTTGTCATCCTGATATCAACGGGATTGTTTTCGACGAGGAGGATTTCAATGGGCTTTGCTTCTATTGTTTCGTTCATGCGGCATCATGTCATATCATCATAGCACACGTACAGGGCGTTACCACGCGCGAGGTATAGACAACACGAAGATAAAGGTATGATACACATGTTTTTTGTTGCGCGTGGCTATGTCTTCGCTGCCAGAGTGACCGGCTGCTCCGCGCTGCTAGGGTGTGACGCGCTTCTTTTATGTACTCCTTCTGTGCATAGGTACGCGCTTTAGAACCGAGGGCGTGGGTAGGTATGACATGTCACGCTGAGAAACAAGTAGTGGCTGAAATACGACGTCAAAGGCTCGAAGCTGCATATCAGGCACAGCTTGAGACGACAAGAGCCGAGTTGATTGTGTTGCGTTCAGACGCGCGTATCTACGATTGGGGCGCGGTGCGATTATCTGAAGCGATAGCACGCTGTTGGGACTCGCGGTGCGCACAGGCGGAAGATCTGTTGGAGCGGTGTAAACAGAGGGAGCGAAATAGGAGCGCTGCGACACGATCGAACTGATATGAAACCGCCTTTCAACCTCTATCCCTTTTGCCTGCGCGATAGAGGCATTAGCAAGCGGTGAAAGATCAATTAATCGTCAGCTGTCTCAGGGAGCTTGACGGTAAATGTCGTTCCCTTTCCTTCTTCACTCTCGAAGGTGATCGTGCCGTTATGTGCCTCCACGATTCGTTTGACCACCGCTAGCCCCAGTCCCGTTCCTTTCGCCTTGCCGGTCGTCAGCGGCGAAAACACCTTATCGCGCATATCGGCGGGGATGCCGACACCTGTGTCGGTGACACGGATAGCGACGGAGCCCTCGGTTGATTCGGCGCCGATCGTCAGCGTTCCGCCCTCCGGCATCGCTTGGATGGCGTTCAAGATGAGGTTTGAAAAGACGCGGAGCATGAGGTGAGGATCAGCAACGAACGTCAGATCACTCACGTTAATGACTGTTTTCACCCCATCAACGGATGGAAGCGATTCGAGAACATCATCAATGACAGTGCGAATCGTTATCTCTTCGTGTTCGGGTGCAATCGGTCGGGCGTAGTCCTGCAGATCCCCGACGATCTTGTCCATGTAGAAGATCTGATCGCTGATGCGATCGAAGAGCACCTCCTCTTTCTGCCAGTATTCTGTGCCGCGTGTTCTCGAAGACATGCGTTCGAAGCGGAGCTTCTGCAGGTCGACGATGTATTGCAGCCCTTGTAAGGGATTGCGGAGGTCATGACCTATCATGGCGGCGGTCTGACCTATGGCGGCGAGGCGTTCTGAATCCTTGAGTTGGGTGGTGCGTTCCTCGACAAGGTCTTCAAGATGACTTGAGTACCGATGCAGCTCTTCTTCAGCACGTTTGCGATCAGTGATATCCCGCGCGGCGGCAAACACCCCTTGTACCTCGCCCGCCTCATTACGATACACTGTGGCGTTGTACAGTACGTCGATCACGCTGCCAGATTTATGGCACAGAGTGAGCGGGTAATCCTTGACAAAGCCGTCAGTAAAGACTTTCTTGTACCCCGCTTGTGCCTGTTCAGGTTCAGTGAAGTAGTCGCTGAAATCACTCCCAATCAGCTCATCGCGTGAGTACCCCGTCGCCTCTTCTGTTGCCTTATTCACGTCGGTGATTAGACCCTTGGCGCTGATGGTGACCAACGGATCGAGACTCGCCTCGATGAGGCTGCGCACATACCGTGAACCAGCGCGCACCTGTTCCTCAGCTTGTAACCGCGCGAGCACCGTTCCTGCCTCGTGTCCAATCGAGATGAGGAGTGCCTGCTCGTCGGGGCTAAACGGTCGGTAGTCTTTGAGTGCTACGCCCATATCGCCAATGATCGTCTCGCCTACGACAAGTGGAACAATCCCAATTGAAGCCATGTTTGTAGCGTGTACAAGGTCTACGTGCGTTTTAGCAAAGCGCGCAGGGAAGTAGGGCTCACCGCGGTACACGGCACGAAGGATGGGGTCGTCAATAGACATGAATCGAAACTGCTTGTTGAACTCTGCGGGAAATCCCGTTACGGCGATCTGTTCGGCAACACTATCGTCGTCGGTTATAATGCGCATATCTACAGCGTCATAGCCAAGGTCGGAGGTAAGCACGTCACAGACGTATTGTAAGAAGTCCTGCACATCGGACGTGATGTTGCCGCGCCGGATTATTGTGTTTAGAAGAGCGGTATGTCGTGTTTGCGTGCGAGCCGCTTTCTCTGCACGCGTTCGCTCCTCTGTCTCGTGGCGCAGTCCCTCGTTTGAGACCCGCAGCTCTTCGTTCGTCGATGCTAGCTCCGCGGTGCGCTCCTGCACGCGCTGCTCAAGAGTTTCATTCGCTGTGAAGAGTTCCTCATTGGTCAACTGAAGCTCCTCGTTGAGTGCCTGTACCTCTTCGTGTGCCTGCTGTAGCGCGCCTTCTGCGCGCTTGCGCTCCGTGATATCAACGATTTGTGCGAGATATGCTTCGAGCCTTCCTTCAGCGTCAAAGATAGGAGCGAGGGAGAAGTCGACGTGGCGAACGCCAGATCGAGTGGTGGGAAATCCCCCCTCCCGCTTGATCGCATCGAAATCATACATTTGCTCATAGCGCGTTGGCTTCCCTGCCCGCAGCTGTGCTTTGTTCTCGTCTGAGACACGAGGACTGGTGAAGATGCTGAGGTGTCGGATGGCGCTGACGTCGTCGATGCCGAAAAACTCACGGGCGGCACGATTTACCACGATCGGAACGCCCTCAGGATCGTAGCGGATCTGTATGATGGGCGAAGACTCGAAGAGCGTCTTCAACTGCTCCTCGCTTGTTTTGAGGGCGGCTTCTGCTCTAACTCGCTCGGTAACGTCGTGTGTCGACAGAACGATGCCTTCAACCTCTTTATCAGGGGTAAATATCGGGCTCAGTGAACACTCATACTGCTTATGCCCTCGCGGCGTGTCGATGTCTATGTCCATCGTTACCGGCGTCGCAGTCTTCACAACCTTCGTAAAATGCCTGTGCAGCTGCTTCATCAACGTAGAGGAGATTCCTGCCTCCTGCCACGTTTTGCCGATGAGCGCTTCTCGCGGCACGCCGAACATCTGTTCGCATTGTATACAGACGTAGATAAACCGTTCGTGCGGGTCAAGCAGATAAATCGGATCGGGGAGCGACGAGAGCATCGCATCGAACATACGAACCTGTCGTGCGTTCTCATCGGAGAGCTGCCTAAACGCTCGTTCAGCCTGCTTGTGCGCAATGGCGTTGCGGATCGTGCGCTTGAATGTCTGAGCGTACGGCGCACCGAGCGCGAGGGCGTCTTTCGAGAGGAAGCGTTGTGCTCCTTCCTGCAGCAATTGTTCTCCGAGCGCCTCGTCATCTGAGACCGTTAAGACGAGGATCGGCAGATGAGCTGCGTGTTCGTAAACTGCACGAAAGGTATCCAGTCCTTG